>NZ_JAEQCX010000103.1:0-60000 GCF_020738035.1 Microcoleus sp. PH2017_28_MFU_U_A | reverse complement strand
ATTTAAGGTTGTCAAAAATCAGGGCTAAGTTGCCAAGGATTTAAGATGATTTCATACAAGCGATCGCTTGTATGAAATCTTGGGCGATCGCTCTTTTACCTTCGATATTAATGGTGAGAAGAAATCAAGAAACTCAACATCAGACAAATTTGAAATCAACTCTTCCCGTTCGGGCAGTTAAGCTCAAGTCTGTTACCCCCTGAACAATACCAATCCTATCTGCGTTTTTCAAGGAAATTATGGTATCAGAACCCTGACGGATTAACTGATAGTCGTTAGCGCTTCCTTTGAGTTGGATGTAGTCATCTCGAGTTGAATAATCTGTAATAATTGCATTACCGTCACCTTGATAGAAAACTCCTTGTCGTGCATTGCCAAGTACAAAAGTATCTGCACCAGCTCCACCCGTTAAAGTGTCAAATTCGCGACTGACATAACTGGCATAGCCGTCAAGGTAATCATTTCCATTGCCGCCAATGAGGGAATCATTGCCCGCTTCGCCGTACAGGCTATCATTGCCACCCAAACCGATTAAAGTATCGTTGCCGGCTCCTCCACTAATGCGATCGTCCCCTTCTGTGCCCCTTTTTGTGTTTACAGGAACACCGCCACCATTTTTCGACTCCGAGTAGGCTTGAAGTGGACTCATTGTATTGGTTAGAACAAAATTCCGACTTCCTTTTGTTTGATAGGGAATTCCACCAATAATACTAGAATCAAAAGGTGAAGTTTGAACCTCTATGTGGAGATGAGTGTTCCCACTTTGGTTTTTCACTGTACCGATCGCATCTCCAATATTCACAGAATCTCCAGCTTTCTTGCTGGTTTGGATGTGACCATATATCCAGCGCTTTCCATCATTACCTTCTACAGTCACAAATTGCCCAGTTGCACCATAAGATACAACATTAATGATTTTTCCCGGAACTACCGCTGAGACATTTATGTTCGCACCAACTGCATAATCAATCCCAGCGTGGGAGACATTATTACCATTGTAGGGATTGCCATTAGCACCGCTGTATTCGTAGGCATAACCAGCACTCATTGGGGCGGAGAATCCAACCAGTTTTTGAGACAATTCCCTAGAGAGTTGTTTCACTTCTGGTGAGGCTTCTTTGATATTGGTAAGCTTACCACCTGTACTGGAATTATCGTCAAATTGCCAGCCATCTCCACTTTGTAAATCCCACTGTTGGTCGGTTGTCGGTAAAGGCACAATCGTTACTCCTGTTTTCATCGATTGACTTGACATTTACTATGTTGTTTCAAAACCAATAATTTTTCAGTCTGGTAAAGTGGGTTGTTTCACAGCTCAATTTTGTCGATAAAAGTCGCTTTTGGCTGAGTTGGTCGGCAAGAGTTGGAAAAAGTAGGACGATCGGAAAATGGGTTATACTGAAGTATGATTTTTGCATAACTCCCAAATATGAACGTTGACACTGCGTTAGAACTTGCAGAGGCGTCTTTTCATGCTCGGACGGGGAGATCCCCAACCGATCTGCAAAAAAACATATTTCGTAAGGTATTAGAAGATAAGACTTACGAGCAAATTTCCAGTGAATGTAACTGCAACCTGAGTTATGCTAAGGAGTTAGGTTCCGAATTCTGGCAACTGCTGTCATCTGCACTGGGGAAAGAGGTTAGGAAAAAAAGCTTTAAGAATATACTTGCAGAAGACGATCGCTCCTCACCAACTCTTCCGCTGCCCGAAAAATTGCCAGAATCAGCGATCGCCCGTTCTCGACAAGATTGGGGGGAAGCCCCTGATGTCTCTGTTTTCTACGGACGTACAGAAGAATTGACCGCACTGAAGCAGTGGATTGTAACAGACCGCTGCCGGCTGGTGGCACTGTTGGGCATGGGGGGAATTGGCAAAACGTCTCTGTCTGTCAAACTGGCACAAGAAATTCAAAATGATTTTGATTTCATTATCTGGCGAAGTCTCGATCGCACTCCACCCATACATACCGTCCTCAAAGACATCATCCGATTTATCTGTAGCCAAGAGGAAACAAATTTACCAGAAACACCCTCTGATGCCATCTCGCGAGCGATCGAGTGTTTAAACGCGCACCGATGTTTGGTAATAATTGATGGAGTCGAGACAATTATGGAAACAGGTTTGTTGGCTGGCAGATATCGAGACGGATATCAGGATTACGGTAGATTTTTCAAAAAAGTAGGTGAATTGAACCATAAAAGCTGCTTGGTATTGACAACTTCAGAAAAATCTATCGACATTTCATTATTAGAAAATCGAACTCGCCTTGTTCGCTCTCATAAAGTGAGTGGCTTGAAAAATGAACCCGCACAGCAAATTCTTCTCGAACGAGGGTTAGTAAAAGAAAAAGAATGGAATGATTTTATTGAAAGGTACGAAGGAAATCCTTTAGCACTATGGATGATTTCAGCAACAATTATCACTTTATTTGCTGGTAAAACTTCTGATTTTCTCAGAACAGGTACGATTTTTATAGGAGGTCAAATAGAGGTAGTTTTATCCCAGATGTTTGAACGTGTAACTGATTTAGAAATAAAAGTAATGTGTCAATTAGCTATACTTAACAAATCTGTTGACTTTAATCAATTGCGATCGGAGATTTCGTCAGATATATCTAGCTCAACATTAATGAATGCTTTGGAGTCATTAAGTTGGCGATCGCTGATCGAAACCGAAATCGGTCAAGACTTGTTTAGGCTACAGCCTGTAATTAGGAAATATGTTATTAATCATTATTGTATGTAACAAATAACAATTTTTAGGTCGTACTCTGAAATCCTTGATTTTCCCGAAAGCCTATAGTGTGCTTTGTTAGCGTTCCCCTCGTTCTCGATCGCCCTGAAACCCTGATTCTACGGTTGGCGATCGAAAACTGTCCGAAGAGTTGAAATAAAGCATATTTTATTTGCCATGCTTCAGCCTGGATTGATACTTCAAAATCGCTATCGTATTGTGCAAGAGTTAGATTTGGATACTCGCGGAGGATTTGGCAAAATCTTTGATATTGTTGAGGATCAAGGGATGCCAAAAATTCTCAAAGTTCTGCATTTTGAGAATTGTTCAAACTTGCAGGAAAAACAAATAGCAGTATCCCTGTTTGAGCGAGAGGCTCATGTCTTAATACGACTAGATCATCCAGGAATTCCTAAAGTAGAACCCGACGGATATTTTCTCTATCAAGAAGGAGGAAACACGCTTTACTGTCTAGTGATGGATAAAATTTACGGTCATAATTTGCAGCAGTGGCTAAAGCAGATAGATTATCAACCCATCAGCCAACAACAAGCAATTAATTGGTTAAAGCAACTGGTAAATATTCTAGCTTACTTGCATCAGCAGCATTATTTTCACCGAGATATTAAGCCAGCAAATATCATATTAAAACCTGACGGTCAACTGGTGTTAATCGACTTTGGAGCAGTGCGGATAATCACAAACACTTACCTTTCAAAAATTGCGGACGAGAATGAGGGGGAAGTTACAAAGATATATACCAAAGGCTACGCTCCGTTCGAGCAAATAAAAGGCAAAGCGCTGCCTCAATCCGATTTCTATGCCTTGGGACGCACTTTTGTCTTTCTTTTAACCGGAAAAAATCCAACTGACCTTGAAGACGAGCTATATCAAGAGGTGATTTGGCGAGATCAAGCACCACAAATTTCGGGATTGCTGGCAGATTTAATTGATGAGCTGATGGCTTTCTATCCGAAGAATAGACCGAAAAATCCCGAAGCAATTTTACAGGCTATAGCTAAGATTGAATGCCCTAGTGAAGAAGGGTTGTCGGCAGTTCCTCCGACTGAGTTACAGGGAATTAGCCCGCTGAATACTGAAAGAAAGTGGCTGAAGTCATTTGCTAAAACTAAGAAAGCATTAGTCGGAATTGGAATAACAGCATTTGCCTGCGTCAGTGTATTAATTTTACCTAAATTTGTTCCTTTACAAGGTCAACCTCCTGCACCTTTAAAAAATCTTTCTCTAATCAACACCTTGAAAGGAGGTTCGGAAGTATTTGATGCAGTCACCTCAGTTGCTTTTAGCCCTGACGGACAGACCCTTGTCAGAGGTAGTTACGATGAACCGATCGAACTTTACAATTGGCGTACAGGGAAAGTCATTAAAAAACTATCTAGAGCTTCATCAAAGCTTTGGTCGGTTGCAATCAGTCCGGATGGAAAATTGCTAGCTACGGGGCCGCTACTGGAGGAGGATGCGAAAAATGAGAAGGACACAACAATTAAGTTGTGGAATCTAGATACTGGGATGCTTTTGGGCACCCTCAAAGGTCATTATAGCGATGTTAGATCGATTGCTTTTAGCCCGGATGGTCTGACCATCGCTAGTAGCAGCCATGACAAAACAATCAAACTGTGGCGTGTTAACACAGGAGAGCTGCTTTATACTTTTTACGGACACACTAACAACGTTACTTCGGTCGCTTTTAATCCTGATGGCAAAACCCTTGCTAGCGGCAGTGACGATCTGACTATTAAGTTGTGGAGTCTGAATAGTAGGAAATTAATTCGCATTCTTAAAGGACATTCAGCGCAAGTTTTGTCTGTCGCTTTTAGTCCTGACGGTCAAACCCTTGTTAGCAGTAGTGGCTGGAACGAAGTTAGCCGTATTGCTGAAAATAGTATTAAACTGTGGAATCCGAAAACAGGGGAATTGCAGCGCACTCTTACTGGACATCTAAGTTGGGTTTGGTGTCTGGCTATCAGCCCGGATGGGAAAACTCTGGCAAGCGGCAGTTATGATAGCTCCATTAGACTTTGGAACCTGCATACTGGCGAATTATTGCAAACTCTCACCGGACATTCAAATTCGGTTTATTCTGTTGCTTTTAGCCCCGATGGGCAGACTCTTGCCAGTGGCAGTCCAGATAGTTCTGTTAGGATTTGGAGTATTCCCCGTTAATAAAGCTTAGGAATGAGAATTAAATAACTTACAATTTTTATTGTTCTTGTGGGATGGGCCAGAAGAGCCCGTCCAGAAAAGACGGGTTCTTCTGGCCCATCCCACAAATATGTGTAAGTTATTAAATTTTCGTTCCTTAGTAGCAGCAAGCAAGTTTGTTGGTGAATCGATCTACCAATTAAGTTCTACAAACAGAGGATTGGACTGAAAAAAGACTATTCTTTTATGCCCAATCCTCAACTATCTAAAAACAGCAGTCACTCGATAGCTGCTAATTATCCTATCTACGACCACCGCGAGTAGGACGGCTACAGCTACTACAACCTCTGCTAGTGCAACCACAGGCAATTAGCTGCTCCGATCGCTCTTGTGCCTGCGATTGTGACAACTCTCTGTTTGTTTGGGCGCTTGCTGCTGCTAAAGAAGGTGCGACATCTACGGCAATTATCGCTCCTGAGAGAACCAGCAAACCAAAACTCAAAAATCCAAAACGCATTGATTAACTCCCTTTTTCACTTGATTAACTTAACCTATTCATATGATGTCAGGGAAGCCCAAATTTTTCAGTATAGAAAAGTCGGCACTTTTGTAGCCCCCTTGAGTTGGAAAAAGTCGGGTTTAGCAGGCTGGGGGTTGGAAAGAAGTCTGTGGAAGAAGACGGGGCAGAAGAAGGCATCGCTTACTAACTGTTCGTAGCATGGGTTTTTTAAAGTGAAATTATGCTTGGCTTCGATCATTCATAAGACGGTACTTTGACAGATTTTTCGGTTCTCTTGTAACGCGATCGCCCGCCATACGATCCAAAGCGGGGAGAATGACCACAACAAAATTCACTTTTTTCTTTGTGGAACAAGCATCTTGCCTGTTTTTATGTGAGAATTTTCCAACCAGCAACAGCAAGCTCAACGCTAGCCGGCGCCAGACGATCGACCTAAAACAAGTGTCCCGCTTCCAAGTACAATCATCAGTTGTGATAGATTGGGTTTCTGGCAGGCTAATGTGAGAAATCGGCTCTAACCCACCTGTGGTTGTGGAACAGGCGTCCGACCTGTGGTTGGCGGAGTCAATCTCAAATCTCAAATCTCAAACCTAAAATCGACATGACTTTGACAAATGATTGAAGTAGAACACTTAAGCAAAACTTACGGTTCGACCGCAGCGATCGCGGACGTGTCTTTTTCGGTCGAAGCAGGAGAAATACTCGGGTTTTTGGGGCCCAACGGCGCCGGCAAAACCACAACCATGCGGATTTTGTCGGGATATTTGCCGGCATCCAGCGGTACCGCCCGGATCGCTGGCCTCGACGTTCACGAAAATTCGATGGCTGTCAGACAGCGGATCGGCTATCTTCCGGAAAACCCGCCGCTTTATCCAGAAATGAGCGTGGAAGGGTTTCTATTTTTTGTGGCGCGGATCAAGCAAGTCCCTGCAGGCGATCGCGCCCGACGTGTCACATCCGCGATCGAACGCTGCGGCCTGGTTGATAAACGCAAAGTTTTAATCCGCAAACTTTCTAAAGGATTTCGGCAACGAGTTGGTATTGCACAGGCGATCGTCCACGATCCCCCCGTCATTATCCTGGACGAACCAACCGTCGGCCTCGACCCGCGACAAATCATCGAAGTCCGCAACTTAATCAAAAGTCTTGCAGGCGAACACACTATTATCCTTTCTACCCACATTCTGCCGGAAGTCAGCATGACTTGCAGCCGCGTCACCATCATCAATCGCGGTCAAATCGTCGCCGCTGGTACTCCCGAACGTTTGATGGGAGAGTTGGCCACCGGGGAAGGTTACGAAGTCGAAGTCGAAGGTGAGGCGGATTTGCTCAACAGTCTGCTGTTGCCTTCTTTGGAAAATGTGCGGGGAGTTCGATCGATCGAATTGATTCCCAGCCAGCAATTTTTAGCCAGTCGCTACCGCCTGCGGGCAGAATGCGAATCGGAGGTGGAACCAGGACGAGAAATCGCCGCAGCTATTATCGCCTCAGGATTCGGACTCTGCGAAATGCGCCGCAATCGCGCTACTTTGGAAGATGTGTTTTTACGGCTGACAGCGGCCCAAAAGAAACCGGAAGAAAGTCTGGTTCACAGCGAACCCGAGGTCGATCGCAATCTACAAGCAGCGACAGAAATTCAAGACTCGATCGCCGACTCTCATCAATCGGAATCAGCACCGATTGTGGAAAATCTAGTTTCAGATAGGCAAGAATCTGTCTATGATGCTCATCCAGTATCCGACGAACCAGTTTTAGAAACACTAGAATCTCTCTATGATGCTCATCCAGTATCGGACGAACCAGTTTTAGAAACACTAGAGTCAGATAGGCAAGAGTCGCTCTATGATGCTGAATCAGTATCAGAACCAGTTGTAGAAACTGTAGAGTCGATCGCACATTCTGATTCAGGATCAGAACCAGTTGTAGAAACAGTGGAGTCGATCGCACATTCTGATTCAGGATCAGAACCAGTTGTAGAAACAGTGGAGTCGATCGCACATTGGAGTCGATCGCACATTCTGATTCAGGATCAGAACCAGTTGTAGAAACTGTAGAGTCGATCGCACATTCTGAATCAGTATCAGAACCAGTTGTAGAAACTGTGGAGTCGATCGCACATTCTCAACCAGAACCGATTGTAGACAATCTGGAAGTGGCCCAAATCCCAGAGTCGATCGAGCATTCTGATTCAGGATCAGAACCAGTTGTAGAAACAGTGGAGTCGATCGCACATTCTCAACCAGAACCGATTGTAGACAATCGGGAAGTGGCCCAAATCCCAGAGTCGATCGAGCTTGCTGAGCCAGCATCAGAACCAGAAGCGGAAACAGTAGAGTCGCTTTATGATTCTCACTCAGCATCCGAAACACTTGCAGAAACATCAGAGACAATCAATGATATAGAACCAGAAATGCAACCAGTTGCAGAATTTCTGCAAATTGTCGAAAGACAAGAGTCGAGCGAGCTTTCTCAACCAAAATCCGAACCTGTTGCAGAAATCGTAGAGTTGAGCGAACCTGTTGCAGAACCTGTTGCAGAAATCGTAGAGTCGATCGAACCAAAATCCGAACCTGTGGCCCAAATCGTAGAGTCGATCGAGCTTTCTCAACTGGAACCTGTTGCAGAAATCGTAGAGTCGATCGAACCTGTTGCAGAACCTGTTGCAGAAATCGTAGAGTTGAGCGAACCAAAATCCGAACCTGTGGCCCAAATCGTAGAATCGAGGGAGCTTCCTCAACCAAAATCCGAACCTGTTGCAGAACCTGTTGCAGAAATCGTAGAGTTGAGCGAACCTGTTGCAGAACCTGTTGCAGAAATCGTAGAGTCGATCGAACCTAAAGCCGAACCTGTTGCAGAAATCCTAGAGTCGAGCCAACCTGTTCGCGAACCTGTGACCCAAATTGCAGAGTCGATCGAGCTTCCTCAACCAAAATCCGAACCTGTTGCAGAACCTGTTGCAGAAATCCTGGAGTCGAGCGAACCTAAAGCCGAACCTGTTGTCAAAAATCGGCAAGTTAAAAAAAGGGCACAACCGAGTAGCGATTCTCAAGGAGAACAACCACCTGTCAACAGAAAGCGAAAAATAGAAAGAAAGCAACAAGAGAGCAACGACAGCGAAACACGACCCGGAGGCGACTCAGAATGAAGCAATTACCAATACCCAATTACCAGAAATAATTGGTTGAAAGCCGGAACACGAGTGACGGAGGAATTAAAATCAGACTATTCATTACTCCAATCCTCATCCTTCTAGGTAGAAGTAGCTTTCAAACTGTCAACTGTCAACTGTCAACTGTCAACTGTTGAACCATTCCCAATTCCTAAATGTTAGTAATGATTAGTAATATCATCGCCATTTACCGCAAGGAACTGCAAAGCTATTTTGCATCACCATTTGCCTATGCTATCGCAGCAGTCTTTTGGCTGATCACCGGCTACTTTTTAATCGCCATTCTCCTCGCCCCCGACGGCCTAATTCCTCAAATCACCCAGCGAGATAGAATGGGAATTACCGAACCTGCGATCGACATAGCCTATGAATTCCTGCAACTTTTTCTGCGAATCATGGGTTCCCTTTCACTGTTCGTATTACCAGCACTCTCCATGGGACTTTACGCAGAAGAACGCAAGCGCGGCACCTTAGAACTTTTAGCCACATCCCCCTTAACCAACTGGGTCGTTGCTACCGGCAAACTCCTCGGCGTTTTAACATTTTATACCACAATGTTGCTGCCACTGCTCTTCTGCGAGGCGATCGCCCTAAGTTCCTCAACCCCACCCGTACCCCCCGGCGTCGTGCTGCTAGGACACGGCGGCCTAATCTTACTAGCAGCCGGAATATTGTCCCTCGGAATGTTTATTTCATCCCTTACAGACAGCACGATTTTATCCGCCATCCTCACCTTCGCTCTAGTCTTATTTCTGTGGGTAATCGATGCAGCCGCCGTCGGTATCGGCGGGCCCTTCGGAGCAGCATTAGGACAGCTTTCACTCCTAACACATTACACTAATCTTGTCAAGGGAGTTTTTGATACTAGCAGTATAATTATCTTTGCCAGTTACATCATTCTAGGAGTATTTCTCACAGCACAGTCGATCGACGCTTTGCGATATCAGCGTTCTTAAAAACAACGGGCATGGGGCATGGGGCATGGGGCATGGGGCATGGGGCATGGGGCATCGGGCATCGGGCATCGGGCATTAATCTGCCTACTGACTTATTCCTTCTTCTTCCCTCTTCCTTCTTCCTTCTTCCCTCTTCCCTCTTCCTTCTTCTCTCTTCCTTCTTCCTTCAACATTCGGTTATATTTTCAGGGTAAATGATTCTACCAAATAAATCAAACAATGAGATTTATCAATCCCAAAATCGACTTTGCGTTCAAAAAGATCTTCGGTTCCAGCGACAGCAAATACATCCTCATTAATTTTTTAAACGCCATCCTTTATGAAGCACAGCCTGTCATTAAAGACTTAGAAATAATCGACTCCCAACCGGGAAATAAAACTTTTGGAGTCCCAGACACACACCTAGATGTCAAAGCCACAATTAACGGTGGCAGAATCGCCCTGATTGAAATCCAACTGCTCAACGTGCCTTCCTTCGAGAAAAGAGTGTTGTACAATGCTGCCAAAGCCTACAGCGGGCAATTAACAGGAGAAGAACGCTATGAAAGACTAAAAACAGTAACTTCCTTGAAAATTGCCGACTTTGAAATGTTTGAAAATCAGCCTGAATTTATGACTAGGTTTGTTTTCAAAGAAAAAGAGCAAAAATTTGATTGTCCAGATACTGAAATAGAATTAGTATTTGTGGAGCTGCCAAAATTCAGTAAAGAATTAGCACAATTAGAAACAGGAGCCGACCAATGGATTTACTTTCTCCAAAATACCAGTATTCTGGAGACAGTCCCCGAAACACTGAGTGCTGTTCCCGAAATTCAGAAAGCTTTTAAAATTGCCAAGAAGGACAATTTTAGTCAAGAAGAATTAAAAGAGTTGCAGAACCAAGAACAGTGGATCCAAGACCAGCAGATTGCGATAGAAGTAGCAAGAGAACAACTGACAAAAACTGCTCAACTCTCATTAATATTGCGTCAACTTGTGCGACGCTTAGGCACAATCCAACCGGAACTAGAAAACTCTATCCGTCAATTAGGATTACAGGAATTAGAAGAATTAGGAGATGCCGTCCTGGATTTCAATAGTCTCTCAGATTTAACAGCCTGGTTGGAGCAGACTAATTCAATATAGAATAACATTCTTGAACCGGAATTTGCTCACACAAACAATATTTAGCTTATGAAAATTACCAAAACAAATTGGAAATACGTTTTTTGGCTGGGCCCTCTCCTCACCGCAGCGGGGGTAACAGCAGCACTTGTATCCGCAGCGTGGGAACCCCTGACAGTCGGTTTAGTTATTGCCGGAATAGTGACGATCGCACTTTGGCTGCTATCCTTGACTTACGAACAAGGCTTTTGGGGGCGACGTTCCACTCAAGCGAGTACCAACGCCCTGATTGCTACCCTCGCCGTCTTTGTGATTCTGGGAGTAATTAACTTCATAGCCTTTCGCTATCCCCTCCGCATCGACTTAACCGAAAGCCAACAATTTACCCTCGCCCCCCAGACTCAACAAATCCTGCGAAACCTGCAACAAACAGTCAAGGTTTGGGTATTTGACCCCATCCAAAATCCGCAAATTAAAGAATTGCTGCAAAGTTACAAACGCGAGGGAGGCGAAAAGTTTCAATACGAGTTTGTTGACCCCCAGGCCCAACCGGGAAAAATCCGGGAGTTTAGTATTACCAGCATCGGAGAAATTTACTTGCAATCCGGTGAAAAAAAACAAGTGCTGCAAAAAGGTGGTACTGCTTTTGGTAGTGACCCGAATCAAGGTCTTTCGGAGATAAAACTTACAAATGGCTTAGAAGAAATTCTCAGCACTCGTACTCCTACAGTTTACTTTTTGCAAGGCAAAGGAGCTCGCCCGCTGAAAGAAGGTCAAGGCGGAATTCAGCAAGCTGAAAAAGCTCTGAAAGATAAATACTATAACTCTCAAACGCTGAATTTGAGCGAACGCAAAGAAGTTCCAGAAGATGCAGATGCTTTAATTGTTCCTGGACAGGATAAACCTTTTTCGGATGTAGAAATTAAAGCACTAAAAGCTTATCTCGATCGCGGTGGCAGTTTATTCTTAATGGTAGACCCGGCAATTAATACGGGATTAGACAAATTTTTGCAAGAATGGGGTGTAAAACTAGACTCCCGTTTGGCCATCGATGCTTCGGGTAGTGGTCAAAGATTCGGCCTGGGCGCGACGGTTCCCACAGTCAGGCGTTACGGGGAACATCCGATTACTCAAAGTTTCGGTAGCGGTATTTCATTTTATCCGTTTGCACGCGCTTTGGAAACTTCGCCTGTAGTAGGGATAGAGGAAAAACCGCTGATTTGGACGAGTCAGGAAAGTTGGGCGGAAAGCGATTTGACGACTAAAAAATTGGAGTTCGATCCGAAGACCGATCGACAAGGCCCGTTATTATTAGGTGTGGCTTTGGTGCGATCGGGTTCTGAGAGCACTCCGTTAAACCCCTCAGCCTCACCAACACCAGTCACGCCTTCACCCCAACCATCGGCGACAACTTCGCCATCGGCGACAACTTCACCATCTCCTACAACTTCGCCATCGCCAACAACATCGCCATCGCCGAAAACATCGCCATCGCCGAAAACATCGCCATCTCCGACCACTTCCCCGACAACATCGCCTTCACCCCAAGCATCGCCGACAACTTCGCCGACAACTTCGTCATCGCCGACACCATCGCCGAAAACTTCCCCATTACCAACAACTTCTCCATCACCAACAACTTCTCCATCTCCAACAACCTCGCCGACAGCTTCCCCAATCAGCTACTCGGTGATTGTCTCCCAGGAAGCTACCCCTCCAGCAGTACCGACAATTTCGCCAATACCGGCAGCATCTTCCACAGCATCGCCGGAGAGTTCCTCAACACCAACACCCACAACATCTCCCACAGCATCTCCTGAAAGTTCGCCCACGCCAACACCAACAACATCTTCCACACCAACACCAACAACATCTCCCACAGCATCTCCCAGTCCAAGCACAACTCCTTCTGTGCCTTCTACTCCTACAAAAACATCGCGCATGGTAGTAATTGGTACATCTCAATTTGTGACTAACGGTTGGTTTGACCAACAACTCAATAGCGACGTGTTTCTCAATTCAGTGAGTTGGTTGAGCAAACCAGACCAGCAAAGCTTTTCTATCAGCCCGAAAAAAGCTACCAACCGCCGCATTAACATGAATGATGTCCAAGTAGGATTGTTGGTTTTAGCTTGGCTGATTTGGCCTTTACTGGGACTGGGCGTTGGTGGCGCTATTTGGTGGAAAAGAAGATAATTATGAAGCAAGTTCGGCAACGAGCAATGTACGGGATTTAACGGATGTAACGGATTTATTTGCCTGTTTCTTGTTTTTCAACCCATTCCCAATTTCCAATTCCTAATCCATAATTCCCGTAGGGTGCGTCAGGGGGGAATTATTAGTCTGAAATCAAAATATTTAACCCTGACGCACCCTACAATAACTACTTTGCTTCTTGCTTGTTTTTCCACCAATTGCTAATTCCCGTAGGTGCGTCAGAGGAAAAATTATTAGTCGGTGTCAAAATATTCAAGCCTGACGCACCCTACAATCTGATACTAATTCCCGTAGGTGCGTCAGAGGAAAAATTATTAGTCGGTGTCAAAATATTCAAGCCTGACGCACCCTACAATCTAATGACTAATGACTGCTGACTAATGACTAATGACTGCTGACCATGCCGAATTCCTCATTATTATGAAATTGCAGAAAAATACATTTATATTGATAGCTGTTGCGTTGACCATGGCGGGGTTGGTTTCTTTGTACGAGACGCAAGTGTCCCCAAAACAGGAGGCGGCTAAGGACGAAAAACATAAAATTTTTACTTTCAAGTCCGATCGCGTACAATTCTTTACAGTCAAAACTCCGGAAAAGATATTGACTTTTGAACGAGTTTATGCTCGTAAAGGAGGTAAGTCTAGCTGGGAAATGAAATTGCCGGTGCAAGCACACGCGAGTCAGGCATCGGTGGATTTTTTGCTAGATAGGCTGGGAACAGGAAAGAGCGATCGCACAATAGATATTACTGCCGCTCAACTGCCAGAATTCGGTCTCGACCAACCGCAAGCCACAGTCACAGTCAAGCTGGACAACCAGGAAACTCACCGCCTAGTTTTAGGCAAAACAGACTTTAGCGGCCGCTTCTTGTACGCCCAAGCCAACCCGGCGGAAGCCCCACCTCAAAATGGGGCAGAAACTTTGCCCGTGCTGCTAGTACCGTTTGACTTTAAAAATGCCGTCCAACGACCTTTGTCTGAATGGAAAAAAGCAGAAGCGCCCAAACCAGAGAAACCGCAAACACCCTCTCCCACGCCATCTCCCACGCCAAATCCTGAAAATCAATAGATGATCGGTGGATTGAATTTGGTGCGGGACACAGCAGATTTGGTCTTGCCCAGCAACACTCTGAGATAGAATCTAAAGAACAAATTCTAAAACCTCTCAATTCCAACATTCCTCGCCTAAAATACAGAAAAGTCTAAAGTTAAACTGTATTAAAATAGCGTGCATTACCCCAGGAACGGGCGAATATGTTTCAGACAGCACTCAACCAAGGTACGACAGCAAAGGATACAGCGCTTGACGTTGAACTCCGCAAGGTCTTTAAGGTATTTAATGGCGAAACCGCAGTCCGCGGAGTTGACCTCAGCATTCGTCAAGGAGAATTTTTTAGCATTCTCGGGCCCTCCGGCTGCGGTAAGACTACCACGCTGCGCTTAATCGCTGGGTTCGAGACTCCCTCGGCGGGCGAATTGATGATTCGCGGCCAGTCGATGACCAATACTCCAGCTTACCGCCGTCCGGTAAATACTGTGTTTCAAAGCTACGCCCTGTTCGGACACATGAATGTCTGGGACAATATCGCTTTTGGATTGCGGATTAAAAAGCTGGGGAAATCGGAAGTAGAAGAACGGGTACGGGAAGCTTTGCAATTGGTGAAAATGGAATCTTTCGCCAACAGGTTTCCGGGTCAAATGTCGGGCGGCCAGCAGCAGCGGGTGGCTTTGGCGAGAGCTCTGGTAAATCGACCGGCGGTTCTGCTGCTGGACGAACCGCTGGGAGCTCTGGATTTGAAGTTGCGGAAGCAGATGCAGTTGGAATTGTCGAATTTGCATCAAGAGTTGGGTTTGACTTTTGTGATGGTGACTCACGACCAAGAAGAGGCGATGAGTCTTTCTAACCGGATTGCGGTGATGCACGAGGGCAGGATTGAGCAAATTGGTTCGCCTGAAGAAATTTATGAGTGCCCGCAGACGGCTTTTGTGGCGGATTTTATTGGGGATACGAATTTGTTTTCTGGTACGGTGGAGGCGATCGACCGATCGACTATTACAGTTCGCACATCAGCCAATCTGAAAATAGTCGTTCAGCAGTCGGATATGTGGAATGGTGTCATCGGTGACTCTGTGGTGGTTAGCGTCCGGCCTGAAAAAGTATATTTGAATCTCTACCAGCCGGAATTGTCGGTTAACTGTTTTGAAGGGCGGCTCAAAAATATCATGTACATGGGCACTCACGTTCATTACGTGGTTGAATTGGCGTCGGGCGATAAAATTACGGTGCGCCAACCCAATACGGGCGGTTCTTTCCCAGACCCGCAGACGCCGATTTATGCTTACTGGGGAACTACTGATTGTCTCGCTTTGGGCGATCGATCCTAACGATGGAGAGGGGGAGAAAGGGAGAAAGGGAGAAAGGGAGAGGGGAGAGGGGTTGACGCACAGTATCAATTTTTCTAACAATCATTCACATACACTACTAGATGGGTGATATTTGGTGAATGGCATACATACCACTTAGAAAGGCTGTCGAATTTCTAGGTCTGCATCCAAACACGTTAAGGAAGTACGCAGATGAAGGGCAGATTAAATCAATCAAAAATGGAGCAGGGCAACGCCTTTACGACGTTGACTCATACCAAAAAGATGGAAGCATCTGCTCAATCATCTGCTACTGCCGAGTCAGTAGTACCAAACAAAAAGACGATCTTGCTAGACAAGTCGAATTCATGCGACAGCGATACCCCGACTCGGAAATCATCCAAGACATCGGCTCTGGACTCAATTTCAAAAGAAAAGGACTGCAAGCCTTACTGGTCAGATTTATGCGCCCAGATCAGCTCACGATTGTTGTTGCCTGTAGAGACAGATTGTGTAGATTCGGATTTGAACTATTCGAGTTCATGGCAAAACAAAACGGTGGAGAAATCGTGGTTCTCTCAAATCCTGTTCACGCGAGCGAATCCGAACTTACAGCCGATCTTCTTGCCATCCTTCACGTGTTTAGTTGCCGAATGCACGGTCTTAGAAGCTACAGCCAGAAAATCAAAGAAGATCCGACTATTCCTAAGCCCTGAACAAAAGGCAATGCTCAAACAATGGTTTGGAGTTAGTCGTTTTGTCTACAACGCAACTATCAAATACTTGCAGCAACCAGGCACTAAAGCCAATTGGATGTCAATTAAAACGGAAATACTCAATGGGCTGCCTGATTGGGCAAAACCTGTACCGTTTCAAATTAAATCTATTGCCATTAAAGATGCTTGTGGTGCCGTCAAAAAAGCCAAAGCAGATTTCAAGAAAACTGGCAAGATTTGTAGCTGCAAGTTTCGCAGTCGAAAAGATACAAAACAGTCTGTTTATATTCCGAAGTCTGCTATTGGGACGAAAGGAATTTATCCGACAAAATTGGGTCAGTCAAAGCTGAAAGAGGCATTACCCAAAGGCTTCAGTGATGGACGATTGACCCTTGCCTATGGCGAGTATTACATTGTTGTATCTGAAGAAGTGCAACCACGTCAGACCGATAACCAAGGTCGCGTGGTTGCCTTAGACCCCGGTGTTAGAACGTTCATGACTTTCTTTTCTGAGTCATCTTATGGATGGGTTGGGAATGATTCTAATCTTTTGATCCAAAAGTTGTGTTTCAGGTTAGACAAGTTGATCTCAAGGATGAGTAAAACGAATAGCCCGCAACGCAAAAGATTCAAGAAAGCAGCGGACAGATTAAAGTCTAAGATTCAACATCTTGTCAAAGAGTTGCAT
Source organism: Microcoleus sp. PH2017_28_MFU_U_A (assembly GCF_020738035.1). Classification (NCBI taxonomy): domain Bacteria; kingdom Bacillati; phylum Cyanobacteriota; class Cyanophyceae; order Oscillatoriales; family Microcoleaceae; genus Microcoleus; species Microcoleus sp. PH2017_28_MFU_U_A. The sequence goes on along the minus strand of NZ_JAEQCX010000103.1, from coordinate 43,364 downwards.
CACAAGACTGCTAAGTTTTTAGTTGATAATTTTGACGTGATATTAATTCCATCCTTTGAGTCGTCTCAGATGGTGAGCAAGTCACGTCGCAAGATTCGCTCTAAAACTGTTCGTCAAATGCTGACTCTGAGTCATTACCAGTTTAAAAAACATCTAGAGTGGAAAGCTTGGGAGCAAGGCAAAGTTGCTTTAACTTCTATCAACGAAGCTTACACTTCAAAGACTGTTTCATGGACTGGAGAAGTCAAAAAGATTGGTGGTAGCAGAATGATCAAAGATTCTGATGGAAATCAGATGAACCGAGATCTAAATGGTGCTCGTGGGATCTTCCTTCGGGCATTGGTTGATACGCCTTGGTTGAAAAGCTGTTTAGCGATTTAACTTATGTGTTTGTTAGTAAACGTTAGCAAAAAAGTATCGGAAGAATTCCCAATTACCAATTCCCAATTCCCAATTACCAATTCCCAATTCCCAATTCCCAATTCCCAATCCTCAATTCCCCAATCTAAAATCTAAAATCTAAAATCTAAAATCAAACTGTGCCTCCCGGGTTAGCCCTTTCCAGTTGCGGCTGGCGGCTTGCAGACGTACAATCTGCCCCTCCCGTCAAAGGTGCTGCCGACCAACTTTTCATCTATACTTGGGCGGGCTATACCGATAAAGCTTTGCTCGATCGCTTTGCTGAAAAAACCGGCATTCGCGTAGTCGCCGACGTGTTAGACTCCACGGAAACAATGCTGGCGAGACTTAAAGTCGGTGTTCCCCAGGTCTACAGCATCATTTACCCGTCAGACTACATGGTGATGCAGATGAAAAAACTCGGGATGCTAACTCAATTAGACCGATCGATCGTTGGCGGACTAGATCGGCTCAAAAAGCGGTTCCAAAACCCCGTTTACGACCCCGGAAACCGCTACAGCGTGCCTTTTAGTTGGGGGACAACTGGATTGATTTACAACAGCGAACAGTTCAAAGAACCTCCCGAAGATTGGAGTTATTTGTGGAAACGCAAACAGGAATTGGCAAGGCGAATGACTCTGCTAAACGACGTTAGAGAAGTAATGGGCGCGACGCTGCGGATGCTGGGTTATTCTCTCAATTCTACAAGCCAACAACAAGTTAAAAAAGCCTATGAAAAATTAGAAGAACTCAAATCGGCGATCGCTTCTTTTACCACAGATGCTTGGCGATCGCAAATGCTGACAGGAGAGTTGAAAGTAGCAATGTGCTACTCTTCTGATGCCAATGAAGTAATTGCAAACAACCCTAAATTTCGGTATATTGTGCCGAAAAGCGGATCTGCCCTGTGGACTGACACCTTAGTAATTCCTAATGGAGCACCCAATCCAGACGCAGCTTACAAATGGATTAATTTCATACTGCAAGCTGATGTTGCGGCTTCCCTAGTCCAACGATTAGGTTTTGCAACTCCTTTAGAAGATGCTTTTTATTTGCTGACTCCAAAAGTTCGCAAAAACAAAATTCTTTTTCCTGCTGAGGCTACTTTAGAAAACTGCGAAGGCGTGGCACCCCTAGGAAAATTTGCAGATGTTTACGATCGTTACTGGACAAAACTAACCAGTATCTAATAGCATCAGTATTAATCTGCGTTTATCTGCGTTTGCTCGAACATCTAAAATCAGCTAATTCCTAAATCCCAAATCTAAAATCCCAATTAGAACTGTGCCTCCGACAAATCTACCACGGGTTAGCCCTTTCCAGTTGCGGCTGGCGGCTTGCAGACGTACAATCTGCCCCTCCCGTCAAAGGTGCTGCCGACCAACTTTTCATCTATACTTGGGCAGGCTATACCGATAAAGCTTTGCTCGATCGCTTTGCTGAAAAAACCGGCATTCGCGTAGTCGCCGACGTGTTTAGCTCCAACGAAGAGATGCTGGCTAGAGTTCAAGCCGGTGGCGGCCGCGCCTACAGCATCATTTACCCGTCTGACTACATGGTGGTTCAGATGACGGAACTGGGGCTGTTGACTCCATTAGACCACTCAATTTTGGGCGGACTCGATCGACTAAAAAAACAGTTCCAAAACCCTGTATACGACCCAGGAAACCGCTACAGCGTTCCTTTGAGCTGGGGAACCACAGGCTTGATTTACAACAGCGAACAACTCAAAGAAGCTCCTGAAGATTGGAGCTATTTGTGGGAACACAAAAAAGAGTTAGCAAGGCGAATGACGCTAGCGAGCGATGTTCGAGAAGTCATGGGCGCTGCGTTGCGAATGCTGGGCTATTCTCTGAATTCTACGAACCAAGATCAAGTTAAACAAGCTTACGCAAAGCTGGTGGAGCTCAAACCTGCGATCGCATCTTTTACGACAGACGCTTGGCGGCCGCAAATGCTGACAGGGGATTTGAAGCTAGCCATGTGCTATTCTTCTGATGCCAATGAAGTCATTTCAGATAACGACAAATTGAAGTATGTCGTACCAAAAAGTGGTTCTTCTTTGTGGACTGACACTTTAGTAATTCCCAAAGGTGCTCCCAATCCCGATGCAGCTTATAAGTGGATTAACTTTATGTTGCAAGCGGATGTCGCTGCTTCTTTAGTCGAACGGCTCAGTTTTTCAACTCCTTCGGAAGATGCTTTTAGTTTGCTGACGCCGGAAGTTCGCGAAAACGAGCTTCTTTTCCCTTCGGAAGCTGTTTTGAAAAATTGCGAAGGTGTGGCTCCAGTAGGGAAATTTATGGAAGTGTACGATCGCTATTGGACTAAATTAACCGCTGGTTAACCCTAACCTGTAGGAGCAAATTTGACCAACAATCTCTGACTCTCGCCCCCACAGTCGATCGCCCGCATCAATTTTTCCGACAATAAGTCGATCTGGTACATTTAGATTTACCGTTGGGTGGGGGCGGGTTTATACGAATTCGGGCTTTGAAATTAAAGATTTTGGTGAACCCGCCCCTACCGCTCAAAAATCCAAACTATTATTTATGGCTGTTTCTACCAAAGCTCCCCCTCCGATTCCTCCCACTGCTCCAGTCAAGCCTGAAAGCGTCCCCCCATGGTCAAAGTGGACAGGCCCGCTGGCATTGCTCGGCCCTTCTGGCTTGTTCCTGGTTTTATTATTAGTAATACCAACTCTGGTGATTTTTCAACTTAGCTTGGTGCCGAATATTAAGCCGGGAGATTTGGTAAATCCTTCGGGAATCGGCAACTACCTGCGGGTGTTTGAGCCGCTGAATTTGCAGGTGATGGGTCGATCGCTCTTTTTTGCCACCGGAACGACTATTCTGTGTTTACTGCTGGGATTTCCCGTCGCTTACTGGATCGCGCTCAATGTCTCGCCCAAGTGGCGGAATTTAACGTTATTGGGCTTTGTGTTGCCGCTGTGGACTTCTTCGCTGTTGCGATCGTATGCTTGGATTACAATTCTGCGTCCTACGGGCGTTCTCAACTCGCTCCTGGGACTTTTGGGCATCCCTCCTCTAGAATTGTTAAATCAAAGTTCCGCAGTTCTAATCGGCATGGCTTACAGCTATTTGCCCTATATCGTAACCATTCTCTACGCTTCCTTGGAAAAGCTCGATCGCAGATTGCTAGAAGCATCTCAGGATTTGGGCGCGAATCCACTAGAAACTTTCTGGAAAGTGACAGTACCCCAGACAATGCCGGGGATTGCAGCGGGTTCTTTGCTAGTATTTATTAGCTGTTTGGGCGATTTTGTCGATCCGGAGTTGCTTGGTGGAGCTTCGAGCATGACGGCAGCTCGTTTAATTTACAATCAGTTTTTGGGGGCGACTCAAAATTGGGGGCTAGGTTCGGCTCTGAGTATGGTATTAATTTTTGCAGTGAGTATCGGAATTGCTCTTTTACTCAAATATGGCGATCGTAATGCAGTTTAGTCAGTTGACAGTTGACAGTTGACAGTTGACAGTTGACAGTTGACAGTTGACAGTTGACAGTTGACAGCAGTCATTAGTTATTAGTCATTAATTAGTCGCTACAAATTCTCTTCAAATCGATGCCCTGTTTGGCCGATGCCCGATGCCCAATTCCCCGATTACCAATTACCAATTACCAATTCCCGATTAACGAGATATGGAAAATACCGCCGACAATCCACAGGAGGAAATACAACCCGATATGTACTTAAAACCTAAATTTAAGATTTCTTGGCAGGCAATATTTACAGTTTTGATGTTTTTTTATATGTACCTGCCCATTTTGGTACTCACATTTTACAGCTTTAACAAATCCCGTTTTAGCGCCGGCTGGGAAGGATTTACTTTAGATTGGTACGTTAAATTATTTAGCGATACGCGGATTTTAATTGCCCTGAGAAACAGTTTAACAGTTGCTGTTTGTGCAGTTGCCATCTCCGCTGTACTCGGCACTTTAATGGCCGTTGGTTTAGCCCGCTACCGCTTTCCCGGCAAAAATTTATATCAGGGAGTTTCCTACTTGCCGATTATTATTCCAGATATTGCGAGCGCTGTTGCTACTCTGGTATTTTTAGCGGCGCTAGCTATTCCTCTAAGTTTGTGGACAATTGTCGCCGCCCACGTTGTGTTTTGTCTGGCTTACATCGCTCTAGCTGTTTCTACTAGATTGGCAGATTTAAACCCTTATTTAGAAGAAGCTGCCTTGGATTTGGGTGCAACGCCTGTTGAAGCTTTTATTCAGGTTTTGCTACCTCAATTAATACCTGGAATTGTTTCTGGTTGTCTGCTATCTTTTGTACTCAGCATGGACGATTTTTTGATTGCGAGTTTTACCGCAGGTAGCGGGACTACAACTCTACCAATGGAAATTTTTAGCCGGATTCGGACTGGGGTGAAACCTGATATTAATGCTCTGAGCGTGCTGTTGATAGTCGGTTCGGGAGGATTGGCGTTTTTAGCGGAATATTTGCGCGGCAAGGGCGACCAAAAACAGGCTCATTAGTCAGTTGACAGTTGACAGTTGACAGTTGACAGTTGACAGTTGACAGTTGACAGTCGTAGTCGTAGGGTGTGTCGCCACAGAAAATTTCTAACTCAATATCGACAATCGAGCGAGCGACGCACCTTATAGCATTTACAAAATATTTGCGTTAATCCGCGTTAAGGATCGGTTTCCTTAGAAGTTTTCAAAGTGCACCACGCCGATTGACGATCGCAAGCAACGACGTTACTAAGGAATGAAAATTAAATAATTTACACATATTTGTGGGATGGGCGGGACGCCCATCCCACAAGAACAATAAAAATTGTAAGTTATTTAATTCTCATTCCTAAGGGGGGTGCTAACTAACCGTCAGGTGTTTAGCGTGGAAAATTCTTAATCTGCGTATAGTCAAATTCACACCTGACGCACCCTACAATAACTAACCTTCCGCTCGGGAAGGTGGTAATTTCACCTTACTAGCCAAACCTACTGCTTCCAAGGCTTGAATTGTCATCCAGGTGAAGTCAATTTCCCACCATTTCATACCGTGACGGGCAGAGTATTGATAAGCGTGGTGGTTGTTGTGCCAGCCTTCCCCGTAAGTCAAAACTGCAACCCACCAACAGTTAGTAGAACTATCTTCGGTTTCGTAAGTGCGGTAGCCAAATTTGTGAGTTGCACTGTTCACAAACCAAGTGCAGTGATATACCAAAACTAAGCGGGCAAAGATTACCCAAACTACAAATGACCAGCCTGCTACGAAGTAAAGCAACACGCCAAAGACGATTTGCATCGGGAGAAAGTAGTTTTGCAAAAATCGGTAAAATGGATCGCTGGCAATGTCTTTTGTACAGCGGGGAATTTCAGCGTGAGCCGGGCCTTTATATAGCATCCAGCCGAGGTGACTCCACCAAAAACCCTTTTGGGCATTGTGAGGGTCGATCGCATTTTGGTCAGAGTGGGTGTGGTGCAAACGGTGCAGCCCAACCCAATCAATTATTCCTCCTTGACAGGCCAGGGATCCGCAAAATGCTAGAAAGTATTCTACGAATTTTGGTGCCTGAAAACTGCGGTGGGTGAGCATACGATGCCATCCGAGAGTTATTCCCAAACCGCCGGTGATCCAGTGCATGAATACTGTTAAACCAACTGCTGTCCAGTTGAAGTTACTGGGTAGCAGTGCGAACAAAGCGCCGATATGCAGTCCTGCTAAACTAATAACGTGCTTCCAATTGTATTGGAGTTTTTCTTGCGTTGCTATTGTCATTCTTTTTTTGATTAGTGATGAGATGCTGACCGGGATTCACGCATAATAGTTTGGATTGAGCAGTAAACTTTTTTGGTGCACACTTGCCCAAACGAATCAAAAATGAATGAATTATAGATTTAGGATGAAACTTGAAAAATTTACGGTTTAATTTTGAAAATAAAACTTTTGGCTGCCAAACAAAAATTTTTCTTCCCAAATCTATTATAACTGATTATGGTTTTGGTTGGGTCGATCGCACAAGATGATTCAATCTCAGTTCAACCCAACCTTTAGCGATCGCAAAAACAGGATTAGGCATTGGTCACGAGCCATTAGTCCAGAACTGATGACCGACAACCAATGACTAAATTGCCGATCGCCCTATTTTTCTGCTAACTTCACTTTGGTAGCTAAACCCAGCGATTCCAGCAGTTGAATTGTCATCCAAGTGATGTCGATTTCCCACCATTGGAGACCGTGACGAGCAGAGTATTGGAAGGCGTGGTGGTTGTTGTGCCAACCTTCGCCGTAGGTGAGGACAGCAACCCACCAGCAGTTAGTAGAGCCATCGCCCGACTCATAGGTGCGGTAGCCGAATTTGTGGGTAGCGCTGTTAACCAGCCAAGTGCAGTGGAACACCACCACAATCCGCATAAACACTCCCCAAACCACGAAAGACCAGCCACCTAATAAATAAAGCAACACACCGAAGACAACTTGGATGGGGATAAAATATGCTTGGAGAAACTTGTATACTGGGTCGTCGCCAATGTCTTTTGTAAAGCGGGGGATTTGAACTCTCATCGGCAAATCTGAGATCATCCAACCCATGTGGCTCCACCAGAAGCCTTGATTAGAATCGTGGGGATCTTCTTCGGTGTCGGAATGGATGTGGTGTAACCGGTGCATTCCTACCCAGTCGATCGGGCCGCCTTCACAGGACAGAGTACCGCAAATAACTAGAAAATACTCTAGCCATTTCGGTGTTTGAAAACTACGGTGGGTAACGAGGCGGTGAAATCCGAGAGTAATTCCTAAACCACCTGTTACCCAGTGCAGGAATACTGCTAGGCCGACAGCAGACCAGCTAAAATTACCCGGCAGCAAAGCAAATAGAGCGCCGGTGTGCAGAAAGGCCATAAAGCCTACAACAGGCCAATCAGGAGAAGTTTTTTTGGAAGTTGCAATCGTCATGAAGATATTATGTTTACAAACTAGGGGCCGCATTTACGCGATAATCAGCAGCGCGCACGCAAATGGTGAGCGAGGTATAGATGAATAGCGTTTCACGGCTACAGGAAGCAGAACAGGCACTCTTTCAGATTTTTTCTGGTATTGACGCGACAGTCAAGCAAAATCTTCAACGAGTCTTAAAAGCTTTTCGCAGCCACCGGGTTGGAGTCCACCATTTTGCAGGTGTTACGGGTTACGGCCACGATGATTTAGGGCGGGAGACTTTGGACGGGGTATTTGCCGAAGTGGTAGGGGCCGAGGCGGCAGCGGTGCGGGTACAGTTTGTTTCGGGTACTCACGCGATCGCCTGTGCTCTGTTTGGCATCCTACGTCCTGGTGACGAAATGTTGGCAGTTGCTGGTTCTCCCTACGATACTTTAGAAGAAGTGATCGGCTTGCGGGGGCAAGGTCAAGGTTCACTTATTGAGTTCGGCATTAGCTACCGTGAGTTGCCTCTAACTCGCGAAGGAACTGTGGATTGGCGGGCACTGAGCTCTGCTATTTCAACAAAAACTCGCCTGGTTTTGATCCAGCGCTCTTGCGGTTATTCTTGGCGATCGAGTCTGTCTATTTCTGAGATTAAAAAAATCGTCGATCTAGTCAAACATCAGAATCGTAACACAATTTGCTTTGTTGATAATTGTTACGGCGAGTTTGTTGATGATTGCGAACCTACTGCTGTGGGTGCAGATCTGATGGCGGGTTCTTTAATCAAAAATCCGGGGGGTACGATCGTCCCTGCGGGCGGTTACGTGGCCGGGAGGGCCGATCTGGTGGAGGCGGCAACTTGTCGCTTGACAGCGCCGGGAATCGGCAGCAGCGGGGGCGCGACTTTTGATTTGAACCGCTTGCTGTTTCAGGGTTTGTTCATGGCCCCGGGGTTTGTGGGCGAGGCGATGAAGGGTAATCATTTGACGGCTTATGTTTTTTATAAGTTGGGTTATCGGGTGAATCCGATTCCTTTGGCGAGGCGCAGGGATGTAATTCAGGCGATCGAATTCGGTTCTGCTGATAAGTTAATTGCTTTCTGTCGGGCGGTGCAGCAAAATTCCCCGGTGGGTTCGTATTTAGATCCCGTGCCGGCGCCGATGCCGGGATACGAGAGTCAGTTGGTGATGGCTGGTGGTACTTTTATTGATGGCAGTACCTCGGAATTTTCCGCAGACGGGCCTCTGCGAGAACCATATGTGGCTTTTTGTCAAGGGGGTACTCATTGGACTCATGTGTCGATCGCCCTTGAGGCTGCGATCGAGGCCGTGGGCCCGGCCAAGTAGCGAATATCTTACAAAAATAATTAGGACGGGCAAGATGCCCATCCCACAATAAAAGAAAATATTGTGGGATGGGCATCTTGCCCGTCCCAAAATTTGATAAAAAGAACTTTTGTAAGAGATTTGTTGACATCTGATTAAGGTCGATCGGCTAAATTTGTGACTAAACGTCCGTCTTCCATGTAGATAATGCGATCGGCAATATCGAGAATCCGATTGTCGTGCGTCACTAGCAAAATCGTACAACCTTGTTCCTTTGCTAGTGTCTGCATGATCTCCACCACATCTCGCCCGGATTGTTTGTCCAAAGCCGCCGTAGGTTCATCAGCTAAGACTATTTTAGGCCGACTGACTAACGCCCGGGCGATCGCCACCCTTTGTTTTTGTCCTCCCGACAGATTTTCTGGGTAATAATTAGCCCGTTCTCCCAAACCAACAGCTTCCAACATGGATATTGACAAAGCATCCATATTCTGATTTAGCATTTCCTTATGTAATTCCAAAGACATCCGCACATTTTGCTTAGCCGTCAAAAACGTCATCAAGTTATGCGCTTGAAAAATATAACCAATTTGCTTTCTCAACTTAGTTAACTGATTCTTACTAGCGCCGCGTATTTCTTCCCCCAGAATATTGAGACTCCCTTCTTGAGCCGAACGCAGGCCGCCTAACATCGTCAGTAAAGTTGTTTTACCCGAACCAGAAGGCCCCGTCATAATTACGATTTCCCCAGAGTTGATATCGAGATTAATATCAAATAAAGCTTGTTTTTTCAGGGAACCTTTACCGAAGTAATGGTTGAGATTTTTGACAGATATTACAGCTTGATTTGTTATGGTTTCGTCGAAGTTGGCGGGAGAGTTTAGGGTTTGCATGGTGATTTTTTGTGTTTTTTCTATAAGTCACGGGCGAGACGCCCGTGCCACAATTAATGGAGGTATTTTGTTTGGTTCTAAGCTGGTACACATTTAATTTTGGCAATCCTGTTTCTTCCATCTCTTGTGGGGTGGGCTTCTAGCCCGCCCAAAAATTAAATTAAAATGCCACAACAGCTTAGAAAATATCTGCCGGATCGGCCGATCGCAATTTCCGCAAAGCCAGCGCCCCAGAACCAGTACACATCACAATCGTCAAACCCAACACAGTAGTCGCTCGATTTGTTGTCATTGCAATTGGCAGCAATGTAGCAGACTGCGCTAGGGAATACAGTCCGTTAGCCAAAACAATTCCCGGCATAAAACCCAAAATAGCTAATAACAAAGCTTCCTGAACTAAAACTCCGACTAAATAGCGATCGCTATATCCCATAGCTTTTAAAGTCGCGTACTCAGCCAAGTGATCGGAAACATCTGAATACAAAATTTGGTAAACAATAATCAAACCAACAATGAATCCGATAATCGTACCAAATCCAAAAATAAAACCAATCGGAGTAGCATTTCCCCAATAAGCCTTTTCAATTTCCGCAAATTCTGCTAAAGTCAGAACTTTCACATCATCCGGCAAAATAGCTTTCAACATTGATTGAACTTTGAGGATGTCAGCCCCCGGTTGCAACTGAATTAAACCCACATCAATTTCATCTGGTTTGCGTTCTGGAAATAAATTCATGAAAGTAGAATCGCTAGCAATGACATTGCCATCAGCCACGAAAGAAGTACCGAGAGTAAATACTCCTCCTACTTGAATATTTCGTTTGTTAAGTTCAGTTTCGAGGGTAGATTGTGTATTAAAAATATTGGCAATTTCCCCATACTCAGGTCTAGAAGCTTGGTCAAATAACACATTATTGAACTTTTGAAGTTGAGCCAAATTCTGATTGACATCTGGCAAAATAAATGTTGTGTTGCCAGGATCTATGCCAAAAATTAAAATTCCTCGCGTAGTGCGGTTTGTGGGATTTCGCCACTGTCCCATCCCAATATATAAAGAAGTGACAGACTTGACTCCCGCGACTCCTTGTGCTTGATAAAGTCGCTCTCTTTTGAACTGTTTTACCGCAGCAAAAGTTTCAAATTGAGGATTGATTAACACTAAATCTGTCTGTAAACTTTCGTGCGGCTTAACAGCAGAATCGAAGAGTGCATCTTGAAAGCCGAGTTGCACAAAAATCAGAATATCTGCAAAGGCAATTCCGGCGATAGCAACAGCGAGGCGGGTTTTTTCTCTGGTTACTTGCAACCAAGCAAGGGGTGTTTTGCGAAACATAATATTTGGGGAATTGGGAATTGGGAATTGGGAATTGGGAATTGGGAATTGGGATAATCCGGTGGGCAGAAACCGGGTTTTTTACGAAGATATTGCATCGTAGCCTTTAATTTCGGTAAAAACCCGGTTTCTTTGTCGGCGAGTGCGGTAATTGGGCTCATCCGGTGGGCAGAAACCGGGTTTTTTGCGAAGATATTGCATCGCAGCCTTTAATATCGGTAAAAAATCCGGTTTCTTTGTCGGCGATTGCCTAAGTCTGATCGGCATTACTCAGCGCTTGAATATCGGATTGCATAATTAAGTTAATATGGCGCGAAATCTTGTCAACTTCCCAATCCCACCAGCGCATTTGTAATAATTGCGCCACCTCAGCATCGCTGAAACGCTGCTTAATTAAACCAGCGGGATTTCCGCCGACAACGGTGTAAGCGGGAACATCTTTTACTACAACAGATTTAGCAGCAATAATTGCACCGTCGCCGATTTTAACTCCCGGCATAATCACCGATTCGTAACCTATCCAAACATCATTACCAATAATTGTATCGCCTTTAGTTGGTAGTTCGATTAATAGATTCATAGCTGTTTCCCAGCCGTTCCCAAAGACTGGAAATGGATAGGTAGAAATGCCATCGAGTTTGTGATTTGCACCGTTCATGATGAATTTGACGTTGGTGGCGATCGCACAAAATTTACCAATAATTAATTTATCACTCCCGTAATTGTAAAGTACGTTTCTATCGAAATTTTCCGGGTCGATCGGATCGTCGTAGTAAGAGTAATCGCCGACAATAATATTGGGCGATTTAATAAAGTTTTTGATAAAGCAAACCCGGCGCTGGTCTACCATCGGATACGGTCGGTTTGGATCTGGCCCCAATTCTCCCATGTTTCTCAATCTCCCTAATTTTGAATTGCTACTTGTACCTGCAAATTTGTCAATCCCGCAACTTTTTTGCTAGCTTCAGGATTCAGGTGAATTTTCACCTCCACAACTCGGCTGTCCAAGTTTTCTCCTGGCTGGTTGCTAAACACGTTTTGCTTGCTGACTTTTAAGCCGATTTCTTTAACAGTTCCCGGCAATTCTCCTGAAAATGCTTGGCTGGTAACACCTGCTTTTTGCCCAACCTTGATTTTGCTGATGTCGGTTTGGTAAACTTCGGCAACGACTACCATTTGCTGAGTTTCTCCTACGTCTGCAATGCCGTCATCACTAATTTTTTCCCCGGCGCGGGTGTGAATCTTGAGGATTTTTCCGGCGTTGGGAGTGCGGATGTAAGCTTGATTTAATTCGGTTTCGGCGCGCTTGACTTGGGCGATGGCGCTGTTGATTTCGGTTTGGGCTGCTTGGATATCTACCGGGCGCACTTCGCCTATTTTGTCGAGAGTTGCTTGGGCTTCTTTTAGTTCTTCGCTGCCACTATTTTTGATGCGCTTAAGTGTTGCTTCTGCTTCTGCTAACTGCTGGATTGCTGTACTGTTAATTCTGGCAAGATTTGCTTCTGCTTCGTTGAGTTGCTGGATTCCTGTACTGTTAATTCGGGTGAGATTTGCTTCGCCTTCTTTAAGCTGCTGCTTGGCCGTACTGTTGATGCGGCTGAGATTTGCTTCGGCTTCTTTAAGTTCCTGGCGACTTGTTTCTAATGACAGTCGTTTGCTGTCCATGACGGAGTTAGAAATTGCGCCTTCGGTAACAAGTTCTTTGTGCCGCAGGTATTCGGTTTGGGCATTATTTGACTCGGCTTTTAATTTGTTAATTGCTGCTGTTTGTGCTGTTTTTTCTCCTTGCCATTGTGCAGTTATGCGACTAATTGTGGCTGTTTGTACTTTTCTTTCTCCTTGCCATTGTGCGGTTATTCTGCTGATGGTTGCTTGCTGTGCGGTTTTTTCTCCTTTCCATTGCGCTTGAATGCGATCGACTGTTGCTTGTTGTGCCGCCTGGTTTCCTTGCAATTGGGCTTCTAGCTTGCCAATTGTCGCAGATTGTGCTGCAAGTTCTCCCGACTTTGCCCCGGCTTTTACCTTTGCTAAACTGGCTTCAGCAACTTTGACTTTTTCTTTGGCTTCCTCTAAAGCAGATTTTAGCCGATCGCCCGCATCCAAAATTGCGATCGACTGCCCTGCTTTCACGCGATCGCCCTCTTTGACTAAAAGCTTCGCCACGCGATCGCCATCCAACGCCTGCGACACCCCCAAGCGAATCACTTCCCCCAGCGGTTCCAGTCTTCCCAAAGCCGTGATTTTCCTGGGCGGCGGTGTTTCTACGGGTAAAGGTTCAGCATTTTTAGCTAAAGATCCAAACTGAGAAATACCGTAAAAAGTTGTACCGATGCTAATAGCAGCGCCAGCAACTACCAATCCCATTACCAATGGATTTTTAGGCTTGATGAAAAATTGAAAATTCATATTCCTCCTAAATGTGCGATTGTTTTTTTTCTAAATAAGCGAGTAATATATTTTTTAATACATTCGCTTGTTCTGTAAAAGATATCCTTTCGCCTTGATAAAATCTTCTTGCCACCAAACCGTCAATATAACAAATGACAAATTTAGCGAGCGCTGGATCGGAGATACCCAGGTAGCAAATGAGTGCCTCTTCATAACGCTTTCCTGCTAGCTGGAGTGCTTGATTGCTATCAATCTCTTTGCGAGTCTTTTGGTGGCAAAACTCGAAGGTAATTAACAGATTCTTCAGCATATAATCTTCAATTCCGCTGAGATAATTCATCAGTTGTTCAACTTTTTCTCCGAGAGTTGGTGGATTTCCTAACTCAGCCAGTGCTTCTTCTTTTGTATCTTCATAGCTCAAATATACAATTAACTGCTCGAACAAACTTTCTTTACTCGGGAAATAGTGGTAAAGGGTTCCTGTAGAAACTCCAATTCCTGAGGCAATTTCTCGCATTGTGACGGAGGAATAGCCTTTTTCGGCAAAAAGCTCAAAACTTTTGTTCAGTAATTCTTTGCGGTACAATTCGCGGTCAACTATTTTTGGCATGGATCGATCTTCAGATTTTTGATTCTAGATCCTAGGTTATCGGAGATTTAAGGGCGATCGACCAAATATTCCTATATCGAACATCCGATATAGTATAAACGAATACACAAAAAGCTTTTGACGGCTGATATTGGAAAATATAAGTATATCGAACAGTTGTTATAATTAATGTTGCACAGACTACCAGAGCTTGTCAAGGGGTGCAGTAAAATTATCTTTGGAGTCAATTTGTCGCGGCGATTTGAGCCAGAAATCCAAAACACCCCGCCATCAATCTCCACATAAAAGCCCCGAATCGATCGTGGGAATCTGCACCTTAAATCTCATGAAAGTACGAACCTACGAAATCGGCGACACTGAAAAAATTGTCAAACTATTTTACGACACCGTGCACGAAGTAAATATCCGCGATTACACAACAGCCCAAGTAGATGCTTGGGCGCCAGCAGATACCGACATTCAAAAGTGGATGCAAAGTTTAAGCAGTAAATTTACCTTCGTAGCAGCAGAGGGCGATACAATCGCAGGTTTTGGAGAATTAGAAATCAACGGCCATATCGATCGCTTTTACTGTCACAAAGACTTTCAAAGACAAGGAGTTGGGACGCTAATTTTAACACAAATCGAGTTAAAAGCCAAAGAGTTAGGACTTAGAAAGTTATTTACCGAAGCCAGCATTACAGCTCGACTTTTTTTTGAAACCCAGGGATTTATTCTGATTAGAAAACAAGAAGTAGAGCGGAGAGGACAAAAATTTATTAACTTTGCAATGGAAAAAGATATATAAAAAACCACCTTTTGTGTAAAATTAGATCGCAGAGTTGTGTGGAGGAGTTGCGATGGTTACGGAAGCGACAAATGTGCTGGGAACAAAATTAGAAACTTGCTGCACATCGCCCATGACAGGCTATTATCGGGACGGAAAATGCAATACGGGTGGCGGAGATTTAGGGGCTCACACCGTTTGTGCAAAAGTGACAGAAGAGTTTTTGAAGTACACCAAAAGAATGGGAAACGATTTGAGTACCCCGGTTCCCGATTTTAAATTTCCGGGATTGAAGCCAGGGGATTGTTGGTGTTTGTGTGCTTCGCGCTGGAAGGAAGCAATGGATGCTGGATGTGCGCCACTTGTGGTTTTGTCGGCGACTCATGTCTTAACTTTGGAATACGTTTCTTTGAACGAGTTGAAGGAACACGCTGCTGATTTGTAGGAATGTGCTAGCCGATTACTTCGCCACTAACAACGATGGCGATCGCTTCTGGATTACCGATGACGACGGCGGGCCCGTGGGTGTCGCCTACTGCGAGCTCGAACCAATGACCGATCGCACGTGGAACTTGCAATTAATCGCCATCTTACCCGATCGCCAGGGACAAGGACGCGGTGCGACATTGCTGCGCTACATGGAACAAACCTTGATGGCGCGGAGCGGGCGCGTGTTGCTGGTGGAAACGTCGGGACTCCCGGAGTTCGATCGCGTGCGATCGTTCTACCGCAAGTGCGGTTACGACGAAGAAGCGCGGATTCGCGACTTCTACAAAGCAGGCCATGACAAGATAGTTTACTGCAAGGAGCTGACGGCTCAGGCGTAGACTCGTAGGGTGCGTCAGTAGGATTATTTGTTGAATCATCCAGCAGCTTCTAGCTGACGCACCCTACAAGTTTACATATCTATTTAAAATCAACTCAGGAGGCAATAGTCAAATGGATCGACTAGAGCATTACCGTCAGTGCATTCAAAAGCTGCTAATTGAAGACAGCAAGATAGCACCAATTAACGGAGAAATTGAAGTAGAAACAATTTTTGACAAAGAAAAAGATCGCTATCTTGTCATCGATTTAGGATGGGACACACACCGCCGCGTGTATAACTGTGTGTTTCATTTGGATATTAAAAATGGCAAAATCTGGATTCAGCGAAATCAAACAGACAGGCAGATTGCTGACGAATTGGTAGAAATGGGAATACCCAAAGAGGATATTGTGCTAGGACTTCAGCCAACTTACGCGCGCGAATATACAGGCTTTGGAGTTGCATAATTTCAATCGCCCAAGGAGTAGTGCGCGTCAGTTAGCTACCACAAAAAAACTGGTTTGTAGTGAGGACTTTAGTCCGCATCCATCCGAGGACTAAAGTCCTCACTACAAACATTTTTTATTAATAGTAATTAACAGGGCATAATATCATGCACCCTACCAGCTTAAACCTCTGGCAACTTATACTGCCCGACAATCCGCTTAGCATATTCCGGCACGTGAGCCTCCAATTTTTCGGGATAATTCCGCTTCACATACAGATAATTGCGAGTGAAATGAGAATCAATTGAAAACCGAGCATATTCCAAACCCTTCGGCCCAATTCTCTCAATAAACACTCCCATCAACTTCGCCGCCCACATCGGCAAAGTCACACCTTTCTCGTAAGCTGGAATACTTTGTTGAACAGCCTCTTTTCTGTTTCCCTGAGACATCACCGGCTGAGTGTTTAGCTGATCCATTACCAAGTCTAACATTTCTTGTCCGGTATCATTTCGTACCACAATCCACTGCCAGCCAAAAGGTGCGCCCATGTAGCCCACCACTAAATCTGCTAAGGAATTAACGTAATCAAAACAGCTCAAACAAGAAGGAGCAAACACATCTTTCAATTCTTTTGTATTCAATCCGAAAAATGGCACTTTTTCCGTAGAACCATCTTCGTGTTTGAAGTGAACGTTAAAGTCTTGCATAAACTCGTAAGATACCACCGTTTCAGGAGAACGGCTAGTCGTGTCTAGGAATTTCTGTAAGCCCGCGCGGCTAACATTATCTACACAGGGAGTTCCGAGAACGTAGAGCTTTTCTAAACCGAGTTGTTTCTCGACTGTACGCAATGCTTGAATTTGACAGCCGACGCCAATTACTAACAGCCGTTTCATCCCCGACTTCTCGATTTGTTCCAACACTGAAAGGTTGGGAGATAGAGTTGGCTTGTTGACTTTTGCAGCGAGAATTTCTTCGCGATTTCTCGCAATTATAGGCATCGGTTGAAAGCGGTCTTCTTTGGTATTTTGAACGCAGACAACACCTTCAACAATGCCTTTTTCCAGCATTTCGATCGCAATTGAGCTGACAATTCCCGTCCACTGAGCGCCTTCTATTGGTTCTTTTTTCTTAGCCGCCATCATATTTTGACTGACGCCGAAGTACCAATCGTCGGGATTGTCGAGATTGCGCGATCGCCCGTGAATCTCCTCTTCCAGTTCTGCGATATGCTGAGTTAAGAAAGCGCAAGCTTCCTTGACATAATGGATATAATATGTATCGCACAAACCGCACTCGCTGCAAAGTTCTTTAGCGGGGCGGCGGCTGCCCGGTTTCAGGGCTTTAGATTTCTGGTGTTTAGTGGAATCTATGGCGGTCATCTAAATTGCAAATTTTATGGAGAAAGGGCTTTTGTTAGGATATCACACCCATTCCGGTGATGAAGTATTCGCGCTAATTAAACGTAAAATGGTGTTGGTATTCAGAAACCCCGAATCAAGACGAACACGGGGGTACGCCCCCTGCTGAAACCGGGTTTCTCTATGTTATATTTTTGGGGATGAATATCCTTACTGCTTGAGTCCTCGCAGGCGGACTTTGCCTGTTTAGGAGCGAATTGTATTCGCCCGCAATCATTAGTATTTATCCGGATATAACAGGGTATTGCAGGAATAAACTGCAAAATAAAGGTATAAAAAAATGGTAAGATTGTTTGTGACAACAGCCGTTGCTGGCATCATGCTCAATATCGCAATTTCGAGCTTCGGATTTGCTGCTTTAATTCGCCCTGTTGTGGGTATGAATCAAACTGTTGTGGCTCTAGAAAGTATGTTGAACGCCACACAAAAGCCGGCGGCGATCGACTATTCGCGCTTGGGGATTGGCCCAGTTCGTTTGGGGATGTCTGTAGAAGAGGCTAAACGCAAGTTGGGCAAACCGCAGCGGGATGAAACTAAACCGGGTAGCAAGGCTATGGGTGGCAAGATTCGCACGCTAACCTACTCGAAATTGACGGTAGCAGCCTGGAATGGCAAAGTTTATTTAATTTCTACTACGAATCCCAAGTACGTAACAACGAGTAGTATTAAGGTAGGAGATAAAAGTCAAAAAGTCCTTAAAACTTACGGTTACAGCTCGCAATCCGTGCAGGGTGGAGTGAGTCGGTTGACTTACAGCAACGACCAAAAGGCTTCTAATTTGGTTTTGGAACTGAAGGGCGATCGCGTGCAAAAGATTATTGTCGGCACGCAGCTCAACTAAAATACTACACAGCAGTCCAAAAATCCCCCTGTAGAGGTTTGTAGTGAGGACTTCAGTCCTTGTTACTTCAGAGGATTTTTAGGTTTGCTGAAAACAAGTATTGAGCATCACGTGCAGTCAAGGTACGTAGTTGCGCTTCAGCGCTCTTTCATACATATAAAGAGCGCTGAAGCGCAACTACGTACCTATAGATTAATTAGGGTTCCTGGGCGCAATCCTTTTGCCAAAGAATGGTGGGCTGCTATCCTTGCCTTTCAGCAAGCTCCTCAAGCGTTTAAGGGTTTTTAGCCCTTGGTAACGCGAGAGTCCCCGCGTACCTTTAATGTATGGTAGGCATTTGCTTCTTAGGTTTGCACCTGTGTATCCATCCCACTATGCTTAGTGTAAGAGCTTTTGCCCTTTTTACACTGCCAAAAATGTTAAGAATTAAGAAAGACTCACGGCGGTTAAAACCGCCCGCGTCGCTTTCATCTCAGGTCTAAAGACTCTGAGTTTTTCGCTTCCCGACTGTTTTTTATAAAAAAATAAGGTGCGAATTTCGCACCCTACCAGTTAGAAAATAAGGCGCGCAGCGCGCACCCTACTAATTAGCTGTTCTGGGGAACGGGAGCAGGAACGCTCGAACCGACTGAATTAGTCGGCGCGCCAGTCTTAGCCCGCTTCTTGATCAAAATTGGCTTGACGCTGTTTTCTCCACCAATAGGGGGATCTTCTTGTTGAGCGTAATCCGCGCCCATCCAAGCCGGACGGCTTTGATCGAAGGCCATTTGCAAAGCTGCTGCGGCGATCGCATGGGAGTCGTATTCCTCAGACAACTGAGACACCAGAGGTAAGAAAGATGCCATCCGTTCGCCAGCCAAAGCTTCGCGAACTTTACCCTGCATCTTTTCCAACTGACGAGCTTCAATTTGTGCCCGTGTCGGAATGTTTCGTACAGTCAAGCTCGATCGCACGTGGCGTTCAATCAAGCGCAATTTGCGGCGATCCACTGGTTGAATCAGCGTGATCGCAGTTCCTTCGCGGCCGGCCCGGCCCGTGCGTCCGATCCGGTGAACGTAGCTTTCTACGCTATCGGGCAAATCGTAGTTAATAACGTGAGTCAAGTGATCCACATCCAAACCCCGCGCAGCAATATCAGTCGCCACTACCCAGCGGACTTGACATTGGCGGAACCGATGCAGCAAACGTTCCCGCTGTGCCTGATTCAAATTACCGTGATATTCGTCAACGCTGTGGCCTGCTGCTTGCAGTTGGCTAGTAAGTTCCGCCGCCGACTGCCGAGTCCGCACAAAAATCAGCGCCGATTCCGGGTCTTCCATTTCTAGGATTGGCTGCAAAGCTCTTGCCTTAGACCAGCCGCGGGGAACCATATACACGCCTTGGCTGATGCGTTTCGGCGTTGCTTTTGGTTGTTCTACTGTGACGTTGACTGGGTTCCGCAAATGCCGCGCTACCAATTTCCGAATAGAAGCTTCCATCGTCGCCGAGAAAAATGCCGTTTGACGGTCTTTTGGTGCAGCATCCAAGATTCTTTCCACATCTTGGATAAAGCCCATGCTCAGCATTTCGTCAGCTTCATCCAAAACCAGCCACTGTACCTTGTCGAGTTTCAGGCTGCCGCGGCTGAGCATATCCAATATGCGTCCGGGTGTACCGACAACAATGTGAACGCCGCGCTTCAAACGCTGCATTTGGCGATCGATCGATTGACCGCCGTACACGGTCAGAACTTGCAGAGAGCGACCGACTTTTACCGGGCCGTCGCTGCTGATACCGCTCAAATCGCGGATGGCTTCAGTTACCTGCATGGCCAATTCACGAGTCGGTGTGAGCACCAATGCTTGCACCGCAGTTAGATCTAAATCAATCCGCTCCAAGATGGGCAACGAGAATGCTGCCGTTTTGCCCGTTCCAGTTTGAGCTTGACCCACAACGTCGCGGCCTGCTAGCAGGTGCGGAATTGCTTGTACTTGGATGGGAGTAGGTTCTGTAAAGCCGAGTGTTTCCAGATGGAGAACGAGTTCTTCGGAAAGACCCAAACCTTCAAACAATAAATTCATTAATTCTCCTAATAACGAGTCTTAGCCTTCTAAGTTGCCCAACTCGGATGCGGATTTCTGCTCTAGGGCAGGAACTCATTGTGAGTTCTGTATGGTGCTGCGCCTGCGCGCACCTTTTCAAATAGCAATCGAGTATAGGGCAGCTCCGTCGATGGTGACTAATTTACCGATTCGACAGCCGTCTTTGATTTTCTGACATCACCGATACCAACCGCCAGCGGTGGGGTTATCGGCTTCCAACATTCTTTAAACAGTACATTGGACTTCCTTTGAGGTACTTGCAAGCTTTCTCTCTAGGGCATTTTATAGTGAGGATGATGACCAGCCCCACTTTACTACATATATAGTAGTTACAGTTTTGTTGGTTCAGGCGCTATCCCGCAATCCGTCGCCTGCGGGATTCAACAGGGTATGTAGCGACCGTCAGTCGATTTTAGATTTTAGATTTTAGATTTTAGATTTACTCCACAGATGAATCTGGCAGCTTGAACTAGCGTCTAAAATTTTAATCTCTCTACTCCTGGCGTCGGCGGCTTCTATCCGTTTTTGGACTACCGTTACCGCCTATCCATCTCAACACTCTTTCGGGATACCGTTGTGGTGTAGGGCGGACGGCGAAGCAATCTCAAATTCTCCCCGCTGGTTTCTGACTTTATATTAGCATAACTCTTTACATTCAGAAACAAAACAGTGAACTACCCGACGCTGACCTGCGGTAGAGCACGGGCTTCCCAATTCATTGGCAACAGCCGCCAGAACTCCGTAATTCTATTGGTCTTACATTGCCTCGCCCGGGCAGGAGTCCTTCCAAGACCCATACTTTTTCTGGCAACACGTACCTATGAGCTTGGTTTTCGCTTACGGCATTGGTGGTCAAGATGTACCAATTTTATCAGAAGAATTGCTCGTTTCCTCATCCACCCCGTCGCTGTTCCACAGCACGGCTTGGAATTCGACTCGCGGGAGTGGAATCGTCAACTCACTGGCACTCATCCCGACGCGAGGCTACGCTCCTAGCGGGGGGCTGATACTGCTTTAGCTAACGAGACAGTTCGAGCGATTTCTACTTGACCATGAAGGTCGTAGAAATCTGCGTCTGTAATTTTCACAGGTACGATCGATCCCAGCCGTGCTTCTCCTGTCACATAGACGAGTCCGTCTACTTCTGGGGAGAACCGGGCGGATCTACCAATCAACTCACCTGTCTCTGGTTGTTCTTGTTCTATCAGGACATCAACTACCTGACCGACAGATTCTTGATTCTTTTTTAATGATATAGGTTGTTGTGCCGCCATAACTGCATTTCGCCAAATTTCCATTTTTTCTGCTGGGAGTTGATTTGGCAAGCTGTAGGCTGGGGTGCCTTCTTCGGCGGAAAATGTGAATACTCCGACGTGATCGAATTCGTGGCGCTTGACAAATTCCAGCAAGTGTGCTGCGTGTTCGTCTGTTTCGCCAGGGAAGCCGACTATAAAAGTTGTCCGCATCACGGCACCAGGAATTGATGCTTTCAGGCGATCGACTATGGCATCATTGATCCCAGCTTGGAAAGGCCGATTCATCGCCCGCAGAATTTCCGGGTGCGAGTGTTGTAGAGGTAAATCCAAGTATGGCAAAACGTTGTGAGTTTCGCAGATTGCCGCCACAACTTGCGGAGTCAAACCTGTAGGATAGGCGTAGTGCATCCGAATCCAAGGTACATCTACTTCGCCCAAAGCGCGGAGTAATTCGGCTAGTTTGGGTTCGCCATAAATATCTTTGCCGTAGTTGGTGGTAATTTGAGAAATTAGGATAATTTCCTTTACCCCTTCGGAGGCTAATTGCTTAGCTTCAGCGACAATAGATTCTATGGTGCGCGATCGCTGATTTCCGCGCAAGTGCGGGATAATGCAAAAAGCGCAACGGTAGTCGCAGCCTTCGGCTATTCGCAGATAAGCGACACCTTCGGATGTTGTGCGATAGCGAGGAGTAGTTTCGTCAGCGATGTAAGTTGGTTCACTAGAGACGAGGGAAACTCGATCGCCCTTTTCGACCCTTTGCATCACATCGACTATTTTATGATAATCACCAGTGCCGACAATTGCGACGGCTTCGGGCAATTCATCCAGCAATTGCTGCTGAAAATGCTGTGCCATGCAGCCAGTGATGACTACTTTTTTATTAGCTTCGGCTAATTCTACCAGGGTGCGGACTGATTCTTCTCGCGCAGCTTGGATAAAACTGCAAGTATTGACGACGACGTAATCGGCTAATTCTTCATTAGAATCGACTTCATAGCCTGCTTGAGCCAGCAAGCCAATCATGTGTTCGGTATCAATGCGATTTTTTTCGCAGCCGAGGTGGGTAAATGCGATCGTTGGCTTCGTTGCCATGCAGTAATATTTGCTGTTGCGATAGTTTTGAGAACTTTTTATGGTATCACACAATTTGACAATTTGCAAGCTATGGGTGGATGGGTGCGATCGGGAATTAAAATTATTCGGCGGTTGAAACCGCTTCTACACAAACGAAGTCCGCCTTCGCGGACTAAGAAATAAAGGCTGTCAACTGTCAACTAAAGTGGTATCCCAGAGCGATCGTTCTTCAAGTTCTTCTTGCCAAGCTTCGGGGTTATTGCGTAGAGTAATATAAGCTTGGTTTGCTGCTTCTAAAAATTGTTGTCTTCGGTATTGTTCGATCGCTTGTTCGAGAACTGCTTGGATTGATTTTCCAGAGTTTGCAGAGAGTTCTGCGAGGATTTTATAAGATGTATTGGCGATCGTAACTGTAGAAGTTTGATTCATGTTAGTTTTTTACTTACCCCAAAGTTACCCAACTATTATAGCTCGTATTCAAGTATCCGTTCGTCTTGCGGGAAATCTTGCGGGAAGATTGCACCTCGGTTTTGTAGTTCATACTTTGCATCTTCAGATAGTCCGGCATTGTTACCAAATCGAGAACTTTCTACTTTGGCAGTGCTCAGATTGGCATTGCTCAAGTCGGCATTGCTCAAATCGGCATTGCTCAAATCGGCATCACTCAAGTTGGCACTGCTCAAGTTAGCATCGCTCAAATTGGCGGTACTCAGGTTGGTCGCTGTCAAATTAGCATTGTGCAAATTGGCATTGCTTAAATTGGCATTGCTTAAGTCAGCATTAATCAAATCGGCACCGCTCAAGTCCGCATCGCTTAAGTCGGCAAAACTCAAGTCGGCATCCATTAGCAAAGCATTTCTCAAGTCAGCACCACTTAAGTCAGCGCGACAAAGTTTTACGTTTGTTAGTTTAGCATTGCTTAAGTTCGCAAAACTCAGATCGGTACGACTCAAATCGGTATTATCTAAGTCAGCGCCACTGAGATTGAATCGGCTCAATTTGCAGCCAACTGCTTTAACACTACTTAAATCAGCTCCTGCTAAATCTTTATCTGGATTTAGACCAGCCTGTTTCATCAATTCCGATAAATTATCTGTATCTGCTTCAAGGATTTGTTTGATGTCATTTGCAAGCAATTCAGACTCACTAGAGTTAGGAAGTTGCGATTGTCGTCCCTCAAATTTAGTCGGCTCAGACTCACTGGTATTAGGAATTTGCGATTGCTTTGTTCCACTCGCAATGACAGGATGATGTTTGAGTTGCGATTGCTTCGTTTCACTCGCAATGACAGAATTCTGTATTAGCTGAGTCTGCCTCGCATAAAATTTAGTCAGTCGCTTCTCTTCGCTCCAAGCAACAAACGCAATTCCCCCAACTACACTTAACCCTACTGTCAAAGCTGGCGGACTTCCTCCTGTCAGCAACAGTATCCCCAACAAACCAACACCAACTTGAGCCGTTTGCTTGACTAAAGAATTTAATCCAGCTTCAGCTTCTTCATAAAGACTAATTTGTTTCCGGTTGACTAAAGTCATATCAAATATCTCCTAGGGATTATTTTTCAAATCTTTTAAATCTGCCCAAAATCTACCAATAATTCGACCTGCGAGAACTATCCACAACAAAAAATCAGAAGCTACAATAATGAAACAAGCATAACGAGATACACCCCAAGGGCTTTCTTTTAGACAAATATCGAAACCTGAAAAATCTTTACCGATAATAATTTCACCGATTAAACCGGGAAGTTTTAAAAGAATACCGATCGCGATCGCATCCTGAATTGACCCAAAAACTGTTCTCCCAAGTTGACCCATTAACCCATATAACACCTGATCGACAACCTCTAAAACATTCATCACTAACTTTTGCGTGAATGTACCCAATTTCGTACTTACTGGAGGAGATGGCACTACAGGAGTTGGACTCGATTGGGATGGTGTCGGAGTCGGAGTCAGCGGATTCGGCGGCGTAGTCATTACGGCACGGTATAAATTTTTATAAATATCGATCGCACTTTTTCAGATTATATCACACCAGAAAGTCTAGGAATAACAGCTTTGGTTAGTTCGGCAAACCAGCAAGAAAAATCTTCTCTGCCGTTAATTTCAACTCTGGGAATGCCAGCGATTCAACTATGTCATTTCCCCGAAATTGGCTGATTTGATATTCCCCGTCAACCAACTGATAAACCGAGATAGTAGGTTGTTTCGGATTACCAATAAAGCGTCTGCCGCCCAAAGCAGCATAATCCACAACCCAATATTCCGGGATACCCAATCTTTCATAATCAGCTACTTTAACCAGGTAATCATCTTGCCAGTTCGTACTGACAACCTCTACAGCCAATCGCACCGAAGATCCCATCGTGATGACGGATTCTTTTTTCCAGCGTGGTTCGTTTGCAAGTGCGGTTCTGTCTAGGACTATTACGTCTGGTTGATAACCTGCTTCGTCACGGACGGGTTTAATTAGGCAATCACCAGGGATAAAGTAAGGCAATTGCAGCCGTCTGATTTCAAAATTGATTTCACTGGAAAGAAAACCCGTAACTTCCGAATGGTCGCCGGTTCCTAAAGGCATTTCAACAATTACTCCGTTGTGTAGTTCGTACTTATGGACAGAGTTCTCTGGATACCAGGCAACGAACTCATCAAACGTGATTGTTTTGGATATGGTTTGGATCATGTTGCGGTTTCCTCTGTCTGGTGATTAGTATGCGGAAAGCTAGAAGATTACACAATGTACAAAGTACAATTTTTGATATTCTTTTAATATCCGATCGCCCCCCAGTCGTTCTAGCTCGGCTCGGTTGGAGGCAGACCGGCTCGAAAAATCACCTCGGTAGTCAACCTCAACTCTGGGAAAGCCAGCGATTCAACTATGTCATCGCCCTTAAACTGTTTTACCTGATACTCGCCGTCAACCAACTGGCAAACCGATAGTGTGGGTTGTTTGGGAGTACCGATGAACTTGCGGCCGCCCAAACCGAGGTAGTCCACAATCCAGTATTCGGGGATGCCCATTTCTTCGTAGTCGGCGAATTTGAGATGGTAATCGTCCCGCCAGTTGGTACTGACGACCTCTACAGCCAGTCGCACCGAAGACCCCATCGTGATGATGGATTCCCTATCCCAGCGCGGTTCTTTTGTGAGAGCTGCTTCGTCTAGGACAACTGCGTCTGGCAGGTAGCCCGCCTCGTTGCGGACGGGTTTGAGCAGGTAGTGGGCGGGGATAAAGCAAGGCAATTTCAGTCGCCTGATTTCTGCGATGATTTCGTCCCTGGTTAAAGCTATAACGCGGCAATGGCGGCCAGTTCCTAAAGGCATTTCAACAATTACTCCATTGTGTAGTTCGTACTTATGGACAGAGTTCTCTGGATACCAGGCAACGAACTCATCAAACGTGATTGTTTTCGATATGGTTTGGATCATGTTGTGGTTTCCTCTGTCTAGCGATTAGTATGCGGAAAGCTCAAATATTACACAAGGATTTACGACAACGTTGTTCGTAATCCTTGACATAGGAAGTGAAGTTTGGTATAGTCTCGCGTCCATAATATCAAAATACCGATCGCGTCGATCGACCTCAAGAAATTAGGAGACGGCAATGCCGTGTCCCTACCCACAATAATACTGTAGGGACACGGCATTGCCGTCTCCTCTATATCATTCCTTAGTTATTTGGGATTTTACATAAAGCATTTTGCAACATACTTTCAAAAAAAGTATCCAGAGAAGTTCCCGATGCTTTCGTCATCGCAGAAAGTACACTTTTCTGAGCAAAAGAACAGTAAAGCCCCGCTTCCAAAAACCAAGGTTTTCCCTGCGGATCGATGCGAAAATCAAATAAACTATAGTGGCGACAACCCAAAGCTATATGAGATTTTCTGGCCATATCCCAAACTCTCTCAGTTGCCGAATCGCTGATGTCAACTATCCACGATTTGGTACTATCTTTAGCGGCATAACCCAAGCTGCCATCGTCATTTTGTTTCAGCTTATCGGCATAACTCCGAATCGGCATTGTATCGGCATCTAGAGCATATTCTTCTAGTGGCAAACAGACTAACTCGCCTGCTTTGACGATGATTCCACAGCGAACTTCTCTACCCAATTCAATGAATTTTTCTACTAGCACTTCATCTGAATGAGTCAATGCTTTCTGCAAAGCTGCATCATAGTCAGCAGCATTTTTCACGAAAGCCACTCCAATGGAATTATCACTATTCACTGGCTTAAGTACGATCGGGAAATCAATCAAAGTTCGATCGCCCGCACGGACAACTTCTCCCAACGGTACACTTACCCCAGCGGCTGCTACCACTGCTTTAGTCCTCGCTTTGTCAGCCACCAGCGCCATTAACTCTGCGGGATTACCCACATAAGGAATATTCAGCAGATCGAACAAGCTGCGGTATTGAGTCATGCCTGGGATGCAAAACATCTGGGGGATCATTACATCAATTTGGAGGTCGGTCAGCACCTGCACAGCGCCCGCTAAAGACATGGGATGAGCGGCCTCGATCGCACTTTTATCGAGAGATGTCGGAAAACGCCAGGTGCGATCGGGAGAAACATAGGCAATATGAAATTCATACAGTGCTGAATTAGCCGTATTCTCCAAACAATCTTGGGCGTAAAGGCGCGACAAATCACAGTAAAAATCACTGACTGCCGATCCGACTAAATGCAAAACCCGTAATACTGACATACTCAATCTCCTCCTATTTCCACAAGTTTGCCAATATTAAAATCAATCCGAATCCACTCTTTCGGCTTCTGCAAATTTCCCCATAACAATAATGGGATTTGCCAATGATGCACCATCAAAAATGGTAATGGATCGTTCCAATCGAAGATGGCATCTTTACCTTGGGCGATAATTTGTAACCGCTCAGAAACTAGCTTTGGCGACGACAAATTAGTCACCAATCGCCAAATTTCGTGGTAAATCCAGTAAGTCGGGCGGCTAGATGCCAAGGGCTGCACAGTTTGTGGTAAAGATTCGCGATCTAAATAAGCTTTAGCGACATCGGGATGGTTGTAAAACATCGTGATGGCTGAATGGGTGCGGGGATTACATTCGATCGCATAAATCTCTCCATCATCCGCCGCCTGAATGAAATCAAAGGAAACTTGTCCAGTCAAATTGAGACTTTTGGCAAACAGACGAATCCAATTTTCGATATCCGGGCGATCGACATTTTCGTAGTTAACCTGAAATGCTGATGATTCACAACAACAATGCAACTGAACATGACCATCACGGATGGTACTGTGAGTGCAGAACTCTTGTCCCGGAATATACTCTTGCATAATCCAAGGTTTACTCTCGGAAATTGGTAAAGAGTTGACAAAAGTGGCAGTTTCGGCTGGGGTTTCGCAGGGTAATTTAGTGAGATCTAATCTGCGAATAGAATCGTAGGGAATACTTTTGATAATGTATTTGCGCTGTGCACCAGTGAAGTCAAAATCAATTACTTGCTGGGGATTTGTAATTAGGTAAGACTTCGGAACTCGCAGCCCCAAGGCTTCCGCAGCGGCGGCAAATGTATATTTATCATCCAATCTTTGCAGCATTTCGACATCTACGTGCATTACCGTACAGTGGGGAGAAAGTACGCTTTGGACTTCGGCATCGTAGTAACTGGCGACTGGACTACAAACGGGCACGTAAACATTAACTCCCTCTTGTTGGACGATTTTTAAGAGTGCTTGCGGGTATTCCTCTGTCTGGGGATTTGGTACTGTATAAAAGCGATCGACTGCCCAAGAGTAACGATGACCTGTCAGCCAGTATTTCTCAGTTTCAACCAAAATTACCCGATGACCGGCCTTGTGGAACGATCGCGCTAGCTGTAATGCCTTAGTCATCTTGCCGCCACTGATCAAAATCGTTTGCGGATTGGTTGCGGGCGATCGAGACTGGAACGGTTTAGTAAGTATGGCTCTGAGTAAGGCTATTATCGTCAAAGTTAGATTTAGGGGCATTACTAATAGCAACAAAGTCAGAGTTGCTATTGTTTTAAGTGCTGTTTGGAAGCGCCGATTCCCCGCATTTATTTTCTGTTCAGATGGCATCGCTGCAACTGAAATTGTTTCGAGCATAATTTTATAGTAAGTAGGCACTCTAATTAAACGTAATATCAAATCCGCCCTTCATCGGAATTATTCATATCCCTCTTCTCTTCATCGGCGTAAATCCGCGTGAATCCATTGTCATCTGCGGTTGCAAAATTATCTTTTTTTTGACCGCAGATACGGGTAGATAAACGCAGATAAACGCAGATGAGTGATATCGATTTTGGTGACAGACTCTGCACTCGCGATCGGAATTATTCATATCCCTCTTCTCTTCATCGGCGTGAATCCGCGTGAATCCATTGTCATCTGCGGTTGCAAAATTATCTTTTTTTTGACCGCAGATACAGGTAAATAAACGCAGATAAACGCAGATGAATTATATCAAATCCCTAAATCCCCCACCCTGCCCTGATTAAGGGAGGCTAGGGGGAGATCCGGGACAAGAAAACACGCTCTAAACGCGCCGAATCAAGGTAATCCCATCTCTCAATGGCACTAACACCTGCTCTACGCGCGGATCGTCAACCAGAGCCTGGTTGAATTTAGCGATCGCAATTCCGTTAGCAGTAGCAGTATCCGACAAATAGGGCTGTCCCTGCATCAGAGTATTATCGGCACAAATCAAGCCATTGGGCGCCAACAAACCAGTCGTCAGAAGTAAGTCGAGATAGTCAGTGTATCCACCTTTGTCAGCATCGATAAACACTAAATCGAACACTTCTCCAGCAGCAGCCAATTGTTTCATGGTTTCTAAAGCCGGTGCCACCTTCACTGATATTTTGTGGCCAGCAGTCGATTCGTCGAAACACTTCTGGGCAAATT
The DNA here is from genome assembly GCF_020738035.1 of Microcoleus sp. PH2017_28_MFU_U_A. Classification (NCBI taxonomy): domain Bacteria; kingdom Bacillati; phylum Cyanobacteriota; class Cyanophyceae; order Oscillatoriales; family Microcoleaceae; genus Microcoleus; species Microcoleus sp. PH2017_28_MFU_U_A. The sequence continues at coordinate 13,911 of NZ_JAEQCX010000103.1, read as the reverse complement.
CAGCGACGTAAGTATCTACTTCGCAGGCTACCACTTCTCCATCAACAGGAAGGGCTTCAGCCATCGCTAGTGCTGAGTAGCCAGTAAACATCCCGATTTCCAGCACGCGCTGTGCCTTCGTCAGATGGACGAGAAATTTGAGCATTTGCCCTTCCACATGGCCGGAGAGCATCTCTTGTTCCAAGTGGCGCACTGTCTCGCCGTCGGAGAATCGCTTACTCCAATCTTCTGATTGGGTGCGCTTGACTAAGGTGGCTAAGGCGGGAGATTCTGCTGTGGTACAAAGGTTCAGGTAGGGATCGAGACCGTTTGCCAATTCGTAGGCTTGTTGTAATTCTGCCTTGAAAGCTCGATCGATCGCATCTTGAGACTCTACCTGCTGGACTAGACTTTCGAGTTTAGCCGCTAGAATCCCAACTGGGGTAACAGGTCTCATCTTTATACCCCTGCTGTGGAACGAGTTCCAACTTTGTTCAGTACCACATACATATTCTCGCCATCGCCATTGCGTGGGTAGCCATGACAGATTTTTTGATGCACCGCTAGGGCTTCATCTAACTCAGTCCGAGTCAAATCATTCATGAAAAAGCAGTCACCAATGGGGCATGGAGCCGCCGCACGTTGGAGACCGTCACGGGTACGGGCGATGGATGTTGTTGCTTTCCAGAGCAATTCTGATGTAAGATGAGGGCTATCAATTGCTAGTCCGAGGCGACTCATTAATCCTAGGATGCGATCGCGCGAGGCGATCGAAATGTAGCCCCGTTGTTGAGCAATAGTCGCCGAAAAAGCCATATCGATGGCGACACTATGGCCGTGGAACATCGGAATTTCCGGTGTTAGTTCCAGCGTCGGACTCCAAGTGTGACCATAGGCAATCACTCGATCCAAATCTAGCTCGTGCAGGTTTGGTACTTCTAAGGCTAGCATTGATTGAATCGCATTGTAGGTTAAGCGATGCGCCACTTCTCGCAGTTCTGATGTGCCATCTAGATACCCAAAGTGGCTGTGCAGCAATGCTTCGCCGTAGTTTTCCAACAATTCAAAGATTTCTTTGTTGCCAACAACCGCGATCTTAATTAACTCTGCCATGCCGTTGCGTATTTGGTCGATCGGCAGAGTTTTCAGGAAGGAGAAATCTAAAATTACTTTCTGCGAAGCATGGTAAGCACCGAGGCGGTTTTTTAGTTTACCGTGATTCACAGCTACCTTGATCGCCACACTCGCATCAATCAGCCCAATTAGGGTTGTTGGTACGCGAATGTAGTTAGTCCGACGGCGATAGGAGGAGCAGGCAAAACCTGTTACGTCAGTAGTCAATCCACCACCAACCACCAATACAGGTTCTTTCCGCACCAGTCCGAAATCAACAAAGGCATCTATGATGCTTTCAAAGGTGGTTAAGGTTTTATCTGGTTCCTTGATACTCACTGGAAAGACGGTTAAATCTATCTCGTGATACTGGAAGTAAGAGTGCATCTGCTTGCCGTACAAACCATACACTGTCTGGTCTACAACCATTAGACAGCGACCAAATTGCCGATAGCTATCCGCAATTTCTGGATTTTCGAGTTTGAAAGCGCCATCTACATAGAGTAGACTGAAATCAATTTTTTCGTACCCTTCAATGTGAAAAGCGCGATCGGTAGCTGTAAACGTAGCTTGAATGTCACCCATAAATTTTTTTCACTTTCATGTTGGTAAGTAACTGTAAGTATCCGGGCGAACCTCAAAATTATCAATCCCTTTGTTGGTAAGCTTCCTAGGTATTAACTGGACAAATTAATTATTTAATATTACGTTAACAATTGACCTGAAAGTTCACTTTCAAACCTGTTTGTTAAGAATACGTTAAATACTGTTTGTACAGCATTTGTACTGAAAGCCATCCTAGGATCGAGTTGAGACGGCCTCAATGCTTACACAAAACTTAACATAACGAATTTCTCATATTTGTGCAACCAAATTTAGATAAATCTCATAAAACTGTTGAGGAATATTAGATAATGGGCGATTTTTAGTTAAAAAATTTACAGATAAATCAGTATTTGAGGGAGTTTATGTATTCTAGGATACTCAGTAAGCCAAAAGGGCGATCGCGATTGACAATAAATGTATAAAATTATACTGAAAATTCAGGGAGTGTTTTAAAGTCAATTCAGCTTAGGCTGGAAACACCAAAGACAAATCCAGAGACAAATCGGGAAACCCCGGAATTACGACAGCCTCATTTTGCAGAACGACTTTTTGCGATCGATAATTGAAATCACCTTGTCTTTTTTGATAAGGTTCGCTGTGCATTTCGAGTTGACGATCGACTAAATTAAATATCCAATAATTAGCAATTCCAGATTCGGCATAGAGAGATAGCTTTGTTTCGCGATCGTACTTTAAAGTAGAATCAGAAACCTCAATTACTAACAAGATATCCGCAGGCTCCGGGTGAGAAGCTAAATAACGATCGGAACGATTGCGGGCGATAACCACATCAGGTTCTGGTTCGCTATCTGTAGTAGATAAAATTATCGGCTCTTGACCGCGCACGATCGCCTTTTTTATCGCCAGCGTGCACAACTCTCCTAATAGTAGCGAATTACAAACAGAATGAAACGTAGTTTTAGCAGCTTTGATGATAATTTCTCCGCGAATCAATTCTACTTGCTCATCGGGAGCGAAAAATCCCAGTTTTCCCAAACGGTGATATTCTGCGATCGAGAATCTTTTCGCGGTGACACTATTCGTAGCTTTCCTTACCTACTTTATTTCTTAGTCTCGCGTTGCGCGGACTTTGTTTTTGTAGACGCGATTTCAATCGCCGAGTTATCTGAGAAGATATATTAAGCCCGATCGCCCGGGAGCACTTGAACAGCAGCAGCCTCCGGTAATCGATCGTAAGAACTTCCACCCAAACTATTAACTTGACGCATCAAAGTGCCCATTTCCAGAGCACTCATCCCATAATTCCAGCCCAAATTGCTCTTAATTCCCGCCCTTTCCAAAGCTTGCTGCATCGTGTCAGTCGTCACCACGCCAAAAATCACCGGGACACCACTTTGAAAAGCAGCAGCAGCAATTCCTTTAGAAACCTCACCAGCTACAAAATCGAAATGCGGAGTTTGACCGCGAATTACCGCACCCAGACAGATTACCGCATCGTAGCGGCCAGAAAGAGCAGCTTTGCGGGCCACCAAAGGAATTTCAAAACATCCGGGAACCCAATAAAAATCAACTTGATTTCCATGAGGATTGATATCAACGCCGTGGCGTTTCAAACAATCTTGACATCCTTCCAAAAGTTTGTTGACAATCAAATCGTTAAAACGACCGATGACAATCGCAAATCGCAAAGATTCTGTTTGAGTAAAATTTCCCTCGAAAACTGCCATAGTGCTCTAATTTTAGATTTTAGGTTTTAGATTTTAGATTTTTGTTTGCCAGAAGGTAAAGTTTAGAAAGCAGAAACATCTGATTTTAATCTCAAGTGCACAAACATACAGGATCGCGCGGATTGGAAATTTTTTAGTGGGTACCGAATACCGAATACCTTCAAAATTCTGGTTAATGCCTTCAGCCTTCTATCTTTTACCTTCTTTATTCGAGAGCGATGGGCGAGCTTAAACTACCAAAAAGTTCAATACAGCCACTGCAATAACCAGCAAGAACCACAGACCTGAACCTACAAAAATCAAGGATTTAGACTGATTCCAGTTTTGGGGAGAGGCATAAGCAACAGGCACGCCAACTACCATCACAAAAGACAGCAGTACGAGAGCCAGTAAAACCAATTGAAACAGAATTGATAACATTTTTTCTCCTTTCGATATAGCCGTGCGTTGACGAGAAATAGTTTGTAATAATCTGGATAAAAATTCCAGATTATAGTTTTTGACCCATTTAAAAACGGGTTCACTTCCCCGACTTACGTCGTGGAGATTTCAAAATCTTAGACCAAAGTTGCATCTCCCAGATCGATCTGTGGAGTAAATCTAAAATCTACAATCTACAATCGACTGACTGTATCCCGATATTAATCCAGAAATTGTCGGTTGATTGATACGAAAGAGACTTTGCAAATTCGGGCGTTGCGCGAACAGGCGCCAGCGGCTCTTGAGATTTACATCAATTTTATCATTGTTCGCTACTTGACAGAACACTGGGTTCAAGACAGGCTGAAGGCTGAGTTAAGCAGTCGAGGTCGCATTAAACCTCGGAAACCGGGTTTATTAGGTGATTTCTGGTTCCTCGTCGCAATTTTTTTACCTAAACCCGGTTTCTAGCCCCATGCGTAAGTTTTGCTATAGTGCGATCGCCCGGTATCAAAGCCCCAGAAATTGCTAGTGTGGGAGTGAGAGATGCGAGATTTTCGGCTATGGACTTAGTTTTGTGCCACACAACAGCAGATTTTGACAGCTTGGGAGCAGCGGTGGGACTTTGCGTGCTGCGCCCCGGTAGCAGAATTGTGCTGACTGGGGGTTGTCACCCGACAGTGCGGGATTTTTTGGCGCTGCACCGCGACGAGTACCCGCTGATCGAACGCCGATCGGTCAATCCGCAACAAATTCGATCGATTACTATAGTAGATGCCTCGGGGCGCGATCGTTTAGGAAAAGCCGCCGAATGGCTGGATTTGCCACACCTCAACGAAATAGCGGTTTTTGACCACCACCTGCAAGCCGATTTGGACATCCCCGCGACTGTTACCCAAATCGAAGCTGTCGGCGCAACCACCACATTAATTGTCGAAAAACTCCGCGAAAAACTCAAAAATTCAGCAGAAAACGGCGATACAGTATCCCGGCTTTTACCTTCAGAAGCCACAGTCATGGCCCTCGGTATCCACGTCGATACCGGTTCCCTCACCTTCGACGGCGCAACCGCGCGAGATGCAATGGCTTTGGCGTGGTTGATGGAACAAGGAGCAAGTTTGCGGGTAATCTCTGAATATGTAGAACCCGGTTTGTCTCCGCAATTGCAGGATTTGCTCAGAGAAGCATTGGAGAATTTGCGATCGCAAACCTTGCACGGTTATACAGTAGCTTGGGTATTACTTTCTACTGAAGCCTACGTGCCCGGACTTTCGGCGCTAGCTTCTCGCTTGTTGGATTTAACTGAAACCGATGCTCTACTTTTAGGCAATGTCTATAAATTTAGCGAAAACGACAACCGCAACATCGCCCAATCTCCAGTTTCCAACCGCTTAGCTATTATCGGTCGATCGCGTATCGAAGGCACAAACCTCAGCGAATTGTTCAAACCTTTCGGCGGCGGAGGCCACGCCCGCGCCGCATCCCTCGCCACCCGAGATGTTGACGCCCTGCTGACTTTAAATCAATTAGCCGACGAACTCAAAGCTCAAATCCCGCACCCTCCCACCGCCCGCGAATTAATGTCATCCCCAGTGAGGAGCATTCGCCCGGAAATCTCCGTGGGAGAGGCTCACCGTATCCTCCTACGTTACGGACATTCTGGACTTTCAGTGGTCGATACGGGCGATCTACTGGCAGGCATTATCTCGCGCCGCGACATTGATATCGCCCTCCACCACGGTTTCAGTCACGCTCCGGTTAAGGGTTACATGACTCCGCAGCTAAAAACGATCGCCCCGGATACCTTGCTGCCAGAAATTGAAGCTTTAATGGTGACATACGATATCGGGCGTTTGCCGGTATTGGAAAACGGCCAACTGGTGGGAATTGTGACTCGCACTGACGTATTGCGGGAATTGCACCAGCAAAAAGCGCGCGATAGTGGAAGTAATGCTGAGTTGTCTAATTATCCTGTATCTGAGTCGGTTGAGCAGTTGTTGCGATCGGGCATTAGTAGCGAATTATGGCAATTATTGTCGATCGCAGCCAACATTGCCCAACAGCGCGGCTGGCAACTTTATATTGTCGGTGGAGCAGTCCGCGATTTATTATTAGCTTTGAATGACACCAAGGGCGGGCAAGATGCCCACCCCACAACATTAAACTCTTGTGGAACAGGCATCTTGCCTGTTACCCTAACTGATATTGATTTGGTAGTCGATGGCAACTGCGGTACCGACGATTCCGGTGCCGGTGTCGAATTAGCCTCAGCCCTGCAAAAGCTTTACCCCAACTCGCGTTTGGACGTTCACGGTCAATTTCAAACCGCCGCCCTATTGTGGCACAAAGACTCTGCTTTCGGCTCGCTGTGGCTGGATATCGCTACGGCTCGTACTGAATTTTATCCCTATCCGGCTGCAAATCCCGAAGTTGAAGCGAGTTCGATCCGCCAAGATTTGTACCGCAGGGATTTTACTATTAATGCGCTGGCTGTGCGGTTGGGAGTTCCCCGCAGCGGCGAATTGTTGGATTTTTTTGGCGGTTTGCTAGATTTGGAATCGCGGCAAATTCGAGTTTTGCACGCTAACAGTTTTATCGAAGATCCGACGCGGATTTATCGGGCGGTGCGGTTTGCGGTACGGCTGGGATTTTCCATTGAATCGCAGACTGAAGGATACATCCGCCACGCTTTGGAAAGCGGAATTTATTACCGAATTCAGGGGGAAAACGGCAGAACTCCGGCTTTGGAAACTCGCCTCAAAAGTGAATTGAAGTACATTTTGCAAGCTCCTTATTGGCAGGTTGCTTTGCAGATGTTGGGAGATTTGCAAGCTTTGCGCTGTATTCATCCTACTTTAGATTTGGATCGTCCGTTGTGGCGGCGACTGCGTTTGCTCGATCGATGTTTGAATGGAAGGAAGAAATCCGAGGGAAGTCGGAAGAAGGAAGAGGGAAGTCGGAAGAAGGAAGAAGGAAGAGGAAAGAAGGAAGAAGGAAGAAGGAAGAAGGAACAAACTATTCCCAATGCCCAATTCCTAATGCCCGATGCCCAATTCCCAATTCCCAATTCCCAATTCCCAATGCCCAATTCCCAATTCCCAATTATCAATATTCCAGATTGGCTGATGCGGCTGGAAGTTTTGATTGCTTATTTAGCACCGGAATATCGGGTTAAAGTGGCTACAAATCTTCAGTTACCTGCTGACAGTATTAAGCGGCTGGAAGTTTTGGAAGCTGGAAATCAGGAATTAGCAAAGGATTTACTGAAGTGTAATTTACCCAGTCAATTGGTGTTTATGTTGAGGAATTATGAGTTGCCGCTGTTAATTGCGATCGCCCTGCAAAGCCCCCGCAGCGCCCGCCGCCAGATTTGGCAATATATCACCCGGTTGGCGAATGTTGAGCCGCCTTTAAACGGCAATGACTTGAAGGCTTTGGGTTACAAGCCCGGGCCTGGGTTTAAGGTAATGTTGGATGATTTGTTGGCGGCTGCGTTGGATGGCGATTTGGGCGATCGGGCTAGCGCGATCTCTTTCTTAGCACAACGTTACCCTCAATCTTAGTCTGCTATAGCGGCTCTAGCTCTCATATGAGGTACGTTGTTGGGCTTCAGCCCTCTTTGTCTGGGAGGTTATATAAGCTGTCAGTCATACCTCATCTTTGTGAGAAAGGCTATATGTCAGCAGCACGTTATTTTTTGTAAATATATCGGCTAATAATTGCTGAATTTTACCGTCATCTTGTATCCGTTAATCGGGTACACTGACTCGTTGCCGCACAGCCATCTTATATCCGTTAAATCTCGCGCCAGCGAATTCGTTGCCGAACTTTTTTCTTCCTTATTCACAAGCCGATCGTCGCACATTATTAGATTTTTTGAGAATTTACGTGAAAAAACAGCGTCCTCCTGGTTTAATCGCAATTGTCGTTTACAAAACTTTTGTAGCAGCCCTCTTGACAGTAACTTCCGTCGCTTTACTTTTAGCGCTGAAGAATCATCAAGCCTTGGAAGATTTTTCGGAATCGTACTTCTTGGAAAGTAAATTAAAAATAATTGAGCTTCTACTAGATAAAGTTCTAAGTGTAAAGCCTAAAACATTACTATTTAGCGGACTTGCAGCAGGACTTTATGCCGTTTTAACTGCTCTTGAAGCAGTTGGTTTGTGGTACGAAAAAGGGTGGGCGACTATTTTGGTTTTAGCGCTGGTAGGTATCAGTATCCCGCCCGAAATATATGAGTTATTTCATGGTTTTACCGTACTTAAGCTGGTGGTTTTTATCGCAAATATAGCGGTGTTTTGGTATTTGCTGCACCATTTGCCGAAGCACGGTAATTCAGTTGACAGTTGACAGTTGACAATTGACAGCAACTTCTACCTGGAAGCCCGAGGATTGGGGTAATGAATCGTCTGATTTTAATTTATACGCCAAACCCATAGGCTTTAAACAAATTTTTTATTGTAAGGAAGATTAAAGTTCAATACGCTGGAGTCCTAATACCATTTTTTTAAATTTATAACAGACTTTAGAAAATACGGAAAGTCTATAAATTACAATCTCTTGTCGTCGTATAGCCTTTCTCAAAAAGGTGAGGTATGACTGACAGGTTATATAACCACTGAAACCAAGAGGGCTCTCTTCCCAACAACGTCCGCGAATATGAGAGCTAGATCCGCTATAGATCTCTATCGGATATTTAGAAAAATAGTATAAGGTACACTGCTATTAAAAATTAGTCAAAAAAATAGACTTTTCTATTTTCAAGTAGCGACGCACCTGTGCCATTGCGCTTTCACCAAACAACCATGTTTGTAATATGAATTTTCAAAACTCTGGCAACATTATTCGTAAGGTGCGGATACATCAACAATCCCTAAAATTAATTCACTTTTCGAGCGGCAACGAATCTTACCTACAGAGTCGATCGAACAAACCGAACACTTGTTTTGTAGCACTACTTTTGATAAATGGTATAAGTAGGACTCCCTTCTATAGACTTTCTCAGCTTTCTGGAGGTACAAGTTGAGATTTTCCATTTTTCGATTTGAGATTGGGGATTGAGGGATTGATTGGTCAATACTTCATCTTTTTGAAAAGATATATCATAACAGTGACCACAAGTCAAATAAAAACCTAAATCTTTACATAAGCCTGCGATTGGTAAAGATTTGATAAAGGCAAGAGGGGTTATACCCCCCATGGGCTATAGTCATAGTCATATAGATGCACCCTGATGGCTTTCCCGTTCCACAAGAGCGGGATTTTTATTGGCAAAAAATTGTGTTAAGTTTTGAGACGACGGCTACAGATAAAATAACCGCCAGAGGCAAAGATGACCTGGCAGAGCAAAACCGACGCCCTAGGGCGCCGATCGTCGATCGAACCTCACCCCTAACTCTGCTTTCATAACCCAAAGGCGGTAGCATAGTTTGGGAACCGGCATCAACTAAAGATGAACTTAGCGCCAGCAACAGTCCTGCAAAAGGGCAAATACACAATTAACGCGACTTTAGGCAGAGGAGGGTTCGGCATCACTTACCGAGCTACCCACACCCAATTAAACCAAACCGTCGTACTCAAAACCCTCAACGAAAGTCTGCGCCAACACCCAGCCTCTGCCCAGTTTCAGCAGCAGTTTATTGCCGAAGCCCAGCGCCTGTCTCGATGCCAGCATTCAAACATCGTCAGGGTAATTGACTTTTTTGAAGAAGCCGGACAGTCTTTTATCGCGATGGACTACATTCCGGGCCAAACTCTCGCCCAAATAGTCGAAACCAGTCAGCCGCTACCAGAAGCCCAGGCCCTGCACTACATTCGGCAAATAGCCTCAGCGGTAAGTACAGTTCACCACAGCGGATTGCTACACGGAGACATCAATCCAGAAAATATGATCCGGCGAGCCGATTCTCATCTAGTAATGTTGATAGACTTCGGTGTTGCTCGCGACTTTATCGCCGACACGAAACAAACTCACACTAACTTGCTTTCCCCAGGATACGCGCCGCTCGAACAATACCTCTATGACGGTAAATGTACGCCTGCCACAGATGTTTACGCGATCGCAGCCACCCTTTACTACTTGCTCTCCGGCGTACCACCCGTAGCAGCACCCCTGCGCGATCGCATTCCCCTGGCTTCTTTGCGGCAATTTCAGCCCAACCTCAGCCCCGGCATTGAGCGAGCAATCCTTCAGGGACTCGAAACCGACCCCCAGAAACGCCCCCAGACAGTGGAAAATTGGCTTACTATGCTGCAAGAAACAGAGCGATTACCCGCACAGAGAACAGACAAGCAAAGTTTGCGATTGCCAGCACCTCCCCCCCTGCCGTTGACCTTGCTGGCGTTTGTCGTCACGGCTGCAATTGCTGGCTGGATGGGTTTTGACTTGGCCTGGCGCTACCACAGCATCAGTGCCAGCAACAACAGATCCACAACTCAATCCTTCCCATCTTTGGAAGATTTGCTCAAATCCCGTGATTTGTCAGGGCCGATGTTCGGGCAGCCGTCTGTCGAAAGCAGCCCTCTGGTTCCACTCCAACTCAACAAGCGCCCCAAACCCACGTCAGACAGCAGCATACCAGAACCGATCGACAACTCAACAGCTAGCGCCCAACCTTCTGCCTCCCCAAGCCCGGAGACTCCCGCCCCAGATCCTGAACCTTCAGCATCCCCAACTCCCGATCCCGAAGCGCAGATCTCTGAGTACCCCATTCCAGAACCTAAAACTGAAACCCAGCCAGCACCCGAAGCAGCATCCGCACCTGTACCAGAAGTTCCGCCCCTGCCACCCGAATCCCGCAGATCCTCCCCTCCCGTACCCGCACCCGCCCCGTCTGCTGCCAATAGTTCTGAAACATTCCCACAGCAAGAATCCGCACCGACAGTACCGTCACCGGCCCTAGGATCGATCGAACCGCCAATACCAAGCCAAAACGGCAGCAATTCCGGTACTTCGATCGCACCTTACTCGCCGCCCCCCGTGCCAGAACCGACAGTGCCTTATCCTGAACCTGCGACAAATTAGTATTCTTTTTTTTGCTTAAAAGGGCGAACTAATCCTTGGTTTGAGGATTGACTAAATATCCATCGATTGTGGAGCGAATAACGCCATTCCAAACCACAGACAATTTCGCACAACCTGCGATAGACTCAGAAAATATCAATAGCCATTGCCGGAAATTATCGAATATTTTCTATCACCTAACTAATCAGAATGGAAACCCCAAAATTTATAAATATTTGATATTTTGTGGTAAATTATGTTAATATTGAGACCGGACGGCTAGGTTGTTCGAGGTCGCCCATTAGTTCTGCCAAACCTACTAAGCTTGAGAAAGGTTTGAGTAAAACTAGAGCCGAGAATGCCGTGAGTTACCGTGGTGGCGCCCTATATGCGATCGCGATCGGTGCAAACAGTTGTTTTTTTCGGTGCAAGCCAGGGTGGTCGATCGATTCGGGCAAAGTTCCTTTCTTTGGGAACAAGCGCCATCGAGGATAAGCAAGTTATAATTTGTTGCGGAAGCGTACAGAGATTTCTATATGAGTAAACCCCCAGTTCATGCCTTTTTTGTAGGAAGAGCAGTTGCCGAAGCACTGTACGAGCAATTAGAAAGCGCAGCAACCAACGCTTTCTCCGAACTCGGCAAATTTGACGCCGAACAAAGAGAACGCCTGCGCCAGTTCACAGATAAAGTTGTAGAACGGGCCAATCGCGCTGCCGATGAGGCGATGCAGACCAGAACTGGTACTGGAACCACCAGCACTACTACTGACATTCAAGACATCCATCCCGCAGACTTGCAAGTAACGATCGACGAGCTGCGCGCCGAAGTCGCTCTCGTGCGATCGGAATTGCAGCGCTACCGCAGCAGTTTGCCTTAACAAAGGACGATTCCAGCGGACGATAGCTCCGAAGTGACGATCGCAACAACTACTGATTGTTACACGAGCGCAAAGCAATGCGCTCCTGCGCTCCTTCCTACCTGCAATCAAAGCAACAACATAAAATAAGCAATTTGGGAACCCAAGTGTCTGCTCTCCTTGATGACTCTGTTAATCGCCAGCGCTCCCCCAAGCGTACTAGCGACGCCGATGAGCCAAAAACTGCTGGTAAATCCTACAAAAGTAAAGCTTATCGCTGGAATCGCGAAAAATATTCCCGGCAGCGACGATTCTTCGACATTTGGGCCTTTGTCCTGCTCTGGCTGGCTTCACTGTGGTTCGACAGCAAAAACTGGAGCTACTGGGGAGGTGTAACTGAAGAAAAGAAAGTTGCCAGACGCCGCTTTCAAGCTATCTGGGTTCGAGAAACACTCTTGGATTTAGGCCCGACTTTCATTAAAGTTGGACAATTATTTTCCACCCGCGCCGACTTGTTCCCGGCAGAGTTTGTCGAGGAACTTTCTAAGCTGCAAGATAAAGTGCCTGCTTTCAGCTACGAACAGTTAGAGGTAATTGTCGAGCAAGATTTGGGCAAGACTGTTGAGGAACTCTACCGCAGCTTCGATCCTGTGCCCCTGGCCGCTGCCAGTTTGGGTCAGGTACACAAAGCTCAACTGCACTCGGGCCCGGAAGTTGTAGTAAAAGTGCAACGCCCTGGACTGCGAAAGCTGTTTGAAATAGATTTGCAAATTCTCAAGGGGATTGCTCGCTATTTTCAAAACCATCCTAAGTGGGGCCGCGGCCGAGATTGGATGGGGATTTATGAGGAATGTTGTCGCATTCTGTGGCTGGAAATAGACTATCTCCATGAAGGCCGCAATGCTGATACTTTTCGCCGCAATTTTAGCAACTGCGACTGGGTGCAGGTGCCACGAGTTTATTGGCGCTACGCGGCTCCGCGAGTGCTGACTTTGGAATACCTACCAGGGATTAAAATCAGCCACTACGAAGCTCTCGAAGCAGCCGGGATCGATCGCAAATTAATCGCTCAGTTAGGCGCTAAAGCTTATTTGCGGCAGTTGCTCAACGATGGCTTTTTCCACGCAGATCCCCACCCCGGCAATATCGCTGTGAGTGCTGACGGATCTCTGATTTTCTACGATTTCGGCATGATGGGTCAAATCCAGTCCAACGTCCGCGAAGGACTGATGGAGACTCTCTACGGCATTGCTTCCAAGGATGGACAGCGGATTATGGATTCTCTGATCAACTTGGGCGCTTTGGTTCCCACAGGCGATATGAGTCCCGTGCGCCGCAGCATCCAGTATATGCTCGATAACTTCATGGATAAGCCTTTTGAAGAGCAGTCCGTGAGTGCGATTACCGATGACCTTTACGATATTGCCTACGACCAACCTTTTCGCTTCCCAGCTACCTTTACTTTTGTAATGCGAGCTTTTTCGACGATTGAAGGCGTGGGCCGGGGTTTAGATCCCGAGTTTAACTTTATGGAGGTGGCACAACCTTTTGCCATGCAGCTTATGACTAATGGAAATGGGCCGGATGCAACGAGCAGCATTTTTAACGAACTAGGCCGTCAGGCGGCTCAGGTGAGTTCGACTGCTTTGGGTTTGCCCCGCCGGATTGAGGAGACTATTGATAAACTCGAACAGGGAGATTTACGGATTCGAGTCCGTTCTTCCGAAGCTGAGCGATTGATGCGCCGCATGAGCAACGTTCAAATGGGCACTAATTATACTTTGATGATGAGTGCTTTTACTTTGTCGGCGACAATTTTGTTTGTCAGCAATCAAGTATGGCCCGCTGTCGCTGTGGCTTTGCTGGCTGCGGGTGCTGGGTTTGCTCTGTTGCGTTTGTTCAAACGGATCGATCGATTAGATAGAATGTCATAATGCGGCCAATTGACGATCGAAAATTTCTGGCTTGAGATTTGTCGCCTGCAAAAACTTAACATTTAACGAGTTCGCCGGGAATTCCCCATCCTCTCGTAGTGTAGGAACAGCGTAGCGTCTTCCGCAACGAAGAAGGTTGGGGATGAAAGGCAGGTGGATGTAGCGCAGCGGAGCAAGACTTAAGTGGCAAATAGTCTGCTAAACTTATCTACAGTTGATTGCTGAGAGTCAGTTCCATGTTTGCCGTCAAGCGAGCGCTCAAATTAAATAATACTGAAGCAACCTTGATGGCAAAACACGCAGGCTTTCGG
>NZ_JAEQCX010000102.1:0-25364 GCF_020738035.1 Microcoleus sp. PH2017_28_MFU_U_A | reverse complement strand
GTCGATTCCCAAAACCCCTGTTACTTCCAGACTACAACTAGCGGCTTGTTCAGTTAGACTTTCATAGACATACTCAAGCCAGACTTCGCCATTTCTAGGAATTAGCCTGAGTTCTTTAATCTGGCAATCTTTCAGTCTTTCTGGTAAAGTCACCCAGAGAGCATCTGTCCCAAAGTGTTCTTTCCCTTTGGTTCCCAAAGGCAACCGTACCCGATTACCCACTATTTTTAAAGCTTGACCAGGATAGGAAACTTGGTACATCGCCCCTTTAGTTCTGTATTTGGGTAGCCTCGGTTTTTGATTAAGCTCTCCTTTCTTGGCTAACTTTTGTAGGGTTCGGAAAGAGCTGAAGGATTCAGCGACTGATTTTAAAGATTGTTGCGCGACTTGCGAGTAGAGTAAGCCGTAATTCTCGTTGCCTTTGGCAATTTTGTACAAATCTGGGTATTTAATTGTACCTTTGTCCTTAAAGTACCGTTGCCGACTTTCGTAAGTCCCGACATTAAACAGATTGTTTGACCACCTCAACAGTTGCTCGACAATGATTTTGTCGAGTCCTGTTAAATGCCAAAGGTCTCTTTGTACTGCGTACATCTTTTTTTACCCTCCTTGATTGATTTTACTAGAATTGGTAAATATTTAACTGGCAGGATCAATCCTGCAATGCCCTTTCATCCCTGGACTAAAGTCCCAGGGTTTTCACGGTATTTCTTATAAAACGATGACAAACCAGCTAAATTTAACATGGACAGAGGCTGGGGTTCGTCAAACTCAGACGATTCTAAACGAACAGCCAAGCAAAAACCCGGGAAGCGTGAGACTCGGACGCGACCCAGCGCAGTGCGATATAGTATTTTCGGATTCGAGCGTATCGGGGTTGCACGTCGAAATATTTTTTAATCGCGAATTGCAGGAGTATGCAGTGCGGAATTTGCGCGCCAGCAATCCGCCCCTGGTAGACGGAAAAATTCTCGCCTCGGGCGAAGCAATATTGAAATCCGACAGCCGCATCCATTTAGGCCAAGTGGAAATCGAGGTGAATGTAACTGAGGTGCACTTAGCCGCGCCGCTGACAGTTTTGCTTGGGGCGCCTCCGGTGCAAATTTCTTCCCCGCCGACGCAGCCTTCTATTTACGGTTTGCAGTGTCCCAAGTGCAGCCGCGTTTCGCCTTACGCGCAGTTGAGTGCGGGGTGTCCGTGGTGCGGTACTTCTTTGGCGGCGGCGGCGAGTGTGGTGCTGTCTCCTTGAGGGAAGAGAAAAAGCCAGAATCGCGCGATCGCTCTTTTGTTCGATCGCGCGATCGCCAATGCTAGGATCTTGCTGGCAACGGCATCTAATTTTTACTTCTTGACACTTTTGGGACTGCATTCAATCGAAAATCTCAAATATCAGGGGCGAAATAACGAGAAATCTACAGATATTCTCGGTTTCTAGCCCCCATGCACCTAAAACTATTAAAGTTTTTGAGATAGGCCCCGAGATCAAATCAAATCTCTCAAATTCAAAAATCTTTTTTCCCAGAAAGCTCAAAGCCGACGGCTAATGTTTAAAAAATAATAATGAATCCTCAACCCTTGCACCTGCGACTTACTTGGAAAGATACAGCTACGGGGGATTGTCGCTCCCCGATACTCGAATTGCCCATCGCTTTGGGACGTATTTTTGAAGGTATGCCCTCCACCATCAACGGTGAGCGAGTTTCTCGAATTCCCCTCAAAAGCAGTCAAGTGTCTCGGTTTCACGCTGTGATTGCCACCGAAGGCGACAGTATTGTAGTTACTGACACCGGCAGTCGCAACGGTACTTTTGTCAACGGCACCCGCCAAACCCGGTGCGTGCTGGCAAATGGCGATATGCTGCAAATCGGGCCCTACAAGATAGCCATTTCATTTACTGTTAATTCCACAGAAACCCAGTCTGTCAATTCTCACATTTTCTTTAACCCGCAGACCAATAGGCCAGACCCCGCGTTGGGGCAGCCCATGGTGTCGCCGGTGCCTCAAACAAATAGTAGGGGAGAATTTCCGCCGATCGCATTTTTGCAGGCAAATCAAGTCACAATGCGATCGATCCAATCTATGGGACTCCCGGTTGAAGAAATTGATTGGGCTGCTGTTGGTGGCGGTTTGGGCAGCTTGATTTGGGTGGATTTGCTGAGAATTTGCGGCGTGAAGGTCGATCGAATTGCCGTTCTGGGCATGGAAGAGCAACCTTACGCCCGTTACCGTCGGTTGTGCCTGAATTCTCAAATTCCGCTCAGGGAAAGGCTGCGATCGAATTCTGACTCGTGTCCAGACAACATTTGGGGCTGGCCTCCCTATGCTGTGCGGGAAGCTTGGCAGGAATTGCGGAAAGGGCGGTTGATGGTGTCGCTGAAGTTGATGTGGCAGGTGTTTGCGGAACCGACTTTTGCCGAAACTTATACGCCGCGCGCCGGGAATGTGTTTGATTCGATTGACAGGGAAACTGTGCGTATCGGGTGGAATCAGATGTTTCGCTACGGGAGAGTGCGGGCGATTCGCCAGACAGATGACGGTAGGTACGCGATCGCTTATTCTCGATCGAATGCCAACCAGCGCGATCGTGCTTTTTTAATCGCCAAATACGTACACTTAGCCACCGGCTATCCCGCCATTCAATTTTTGCCCGACTTGCAAGAATATCGCGAAAAAACCCAGGATTTTGAGTCGGTTGTCAACGCTTACGAAAGTCACGACGGCGTTTACGAAAAGTTGGAGGCGAGGGGCGGCAGCGTTTTAATTAGAGGGCGGGGAATTGTGGCTTCGCGGGTGGTGCAGCGAATTTATGAAGCGCGACAGCGAAATGCCAACATTCAAGTATTGCATTTGATGCGATCGCCCAAACCTCAAGGTAACAAATTTAACCTCACCGTGCGAGTCGTCGAAAATCACTATGAATTTCAACCTTTCAACTGGCCCAAAGCCTGTTGGGGCGGCGAACTCCGCGTACTTTTGGAAAAAGCCAAACCCGAATTTCGCCCGCAGTTTCTCGGAGACTGGGGCGGCACTACCACAGCCAATCGCAGCGACTGGCGGCGGATAGTCAAAGAAGGTTTAAGTCAAGGATGGTATCAAATTACCTTCGGGGAAGTCGAGCGAGTCGAGCGCGACAGTCAAAACCGCACCGTGACTTACATTCAAGAAAAGGATCTCAAAGGGCAAATTAAGTTACAAGCTGATTTTATTATTGACGCGACGGGTTTGGACGCTAAGGTAAAAACCAGTCCCCTGCTAGAGGATTTGGTAATTCAATACAATCTTCCCCTCAACAATTTGGGGCGTTTGAGTGTTAACAACGATTTTGAAGTGCCCGAATTGCGGAACGCCTCCCCCAACAACCCAGAAGGGCGGGTGTACGCAGCGGGCGCGATTACTTTGGGCGGGCCTTACGCGCCCGTAGACAGCTTTTTGGGCTTGCAATACGCCGCCCTGCGTTCCGTTGAAAGTCTGGCAGCTAACGGAGTTCCGGGTGTTGGGAAATTGAGCGTTTGGCGATCGTTCCTACAATGGTCAAAGTGGATTTTAAATAAATCTCCCGGCTAAATTGAAAAAGTTCGGTAACGGATTTTGTAGCGGATTTAACGGATGTAAAAGAGCTTCGCATTCAACCTCAAATCCCAATCCCCAATCCCCAATTCAAAATCACCAATTCAAAATCGCCAATCCCCAATCCAAAATTCAAAATCCCCAATCTAAAATCCAAAATCTAAAATCTAAAATCGAATGACCCCCACCTTATTCGGCCGCTGGCAAACTCGGTTACTGCTATTTGCAACCATCGGCGTTTTAGTAACCCTGCCATTTTTTCTAGGTTTAATCACTTCCACATCAGGTGCAATCTTTTTCTTAATTTTAGGTTATGTAGCAATTTTTGGCATCGGCTGGGATATCTTATATATCTACATCCAGCAGTTTCGCTGGGATCGAGATTGGCCCGGCGCATTTCAATTAATCGCCGGGATTTGGGAAGCACTTTTTGTGTTATTTTTAATTAAAATTATCGGTTTGCCGGGAATACCGCGAGAAAATTTTGACTTAACAGCTTTTGCATTGCATTACAGTTTAGTGTGGCTGGCTATTTATCTGGCATCCCAAACACTAATGCGGATTTTGTTTCCCTACTGGCGTTTCCGAGGCGGCCAATGGTTTTAAGAATTATTGGAATTTGTAGGGGCAATCCCTCCGTGGTTGCCCATATTTGAGTAGGGAAACGGCACTGCCGTGTCCGGCGCGGGGTTCTGCGACTTTTAGCAATAGTCAGGTGCAAGCCCAACGGAATTTATAGTAAGCTTAGTTTAAAATAACTGGGATGATTTAATGTACCGTTCTCCCTGTATATTCTCCTTTTTTTCCGGTTCGGGATTCCTTGACCTCGGTTTTGAATTAAATGGGTTTCATGTAGCCTATGTCAATGAAATTTTCCCACCTTTCATGCAAGCATACCGCTACTCTCGGCAGTGCCTGAATTTGCCGCTACCAGAATACGGATACTGCGAAGGCGAGGAAGCAGATGTCACTCAACTTGTAGGGGGAAAAACAGCTTCTCGCCTGCGGGAATTGATGCAGGATGCCCGCCAGCATCACGATATTGTGGGATTTATCGCGGGGCCGCCTTGTCCAGACTTTTCTGTGGGTGGTAAAAACCGAGGGCAGGAAGGAGATAAAGGCAAACTTTCAGCTTCCTACATTGAATTGATTTGCCAGCAGCAGCCGGATTTCTTTTTGTTTGAAAATGTCAAAGGTTTGTGGAGGACAAAAAAACATAAAGCTTTTTACGACGAACTCAAGCTTAAGTTGGCTGATTCGGAATATTTTTTTGTGGAACGTTTAATAAATGCGATCGAATATGGAGTACCGCAGGATAGAGACCGAATTATTTTGATTGGCTTTAAAAAAAATCTTGTCAAAAATCTGGGGATTATTCTAGATGAAACCAGCCCAATGTTACCTGAAAATTTATTCCCCTGGGAAACTCAGATATTATATCCCAAATCAGAAGTTTTTTGTCATCCTTGGTCTGAAAGAAATGCTTTTGTACGCGATGGTTTTTTGCCTTGTCCCGATGGCATCACCCAAGAATTAACAGTTGAGTTTTGGTTTCAAAAAAATGATGTTCTCAACCATCCCAACGCTGAACATTATTTTCAACCGAGAGCAGGTATTAAAAGGTTTGCGGAGGTGGAGGAGGGAGACGATTCAAAAAAATCTTTCAAGCGCCTCCACCGCTGGCGCTATTCGCCGACTGCTTGTTACGGGAATAATGAAGTTCATTTGCACCCTTACAAAGTTCGCAGGCTTTCTGTTGCAGAAACACTTGCCGTTCAGTCGCTCCCAAAAGAGTTTGCGCTGCCGAATAATATGACGCTGACTAATATGTTTAAAACTGTTGGTAATGGGGTTCCTTATTTGACTTCCCAGGCTATTGCTCAAACAATCCTTGTATTTTTAAAGACACAATACAAGTGTTGAGTTAATTAGAGTTTTGGTGCGTGAAGCGCGGTTGAAGATTGATTGTCAGTGGCGCAAATTAATCGTCGCGCTTCACACACCCTACATATTTGTGGAAGCCCTTTTTCAAATGAACTGAGAAAAATAAAAATTTACCAATGGTTGAGGTGTAGGGTGTGTCGCCTGCGATAAATCTCTGCTTCAAAATCGACAATCTAATAGCGACGCACCAGCAGCACCCAGCTATTGTAAAGGTTGAGGTGTAGGGTGTGTCGCCTGCGATAAATTTCTGCTTCAAAATCGACAATCTAATAGCGACGCACCAGCAGCACCCAGCTATTGTAAAGGTTGAGGCGTAGGGTGTGTCGCCTGCGATAAATCTCTGCTTCAAAATCGACAATCTAATAGCGACGCACCAGCAGCACCCAGCTATTGTAAAGAAACCCCAAAATATATTGGAGCAATAATTCTTAGCAATGGTATTAATCGCCGCGCCTCACACACCCTAAAGGTTTGTGAAAGTTGTTTTTCAATAAATTAAGAACAAGAAAAGTTCACAAAGGGTTGAGACTTGTTATATAATAGTTGGTTAAGGTTGAAAACCTAGATTTTTTATTTTCCTGCAATTCGCCATGACTGTTAAACCCCGCCGCTATCACATTACCACTTTCGGATGCCAGATGAACAAAGCCGACTCCGAACGGATGGCTGGCATTCTGGAAAATATGGGCTTTGAGTTCTCGGAAGACCCGAACGACGCTAGTTTGATTCTCTACAATACTTGCACCATTCGCGATAATGCCGAACAAAGAGTTTATTCTAACCTCGGAAGGCAAGCTCATCGCAAGCGTAAAGAACCGGGTTTGACTTTAGTTGTAGCTGGATGCGTGGCGCAACAGGAAGGTGAGGCGCTGTTACGGAGAGTGCCGGAATTGGACTTAGTAATGGGCCCGCAACACGCTAATCGACTTGAAGATTTGCTGGAACAAGTTTTCCAGGGAAATCAAGTTGTGGCGACGGAAGCTGTGGAGATTATGGAGGATATTACTAAGCCTCGTCGCGACAGCCATGTGACTGCTTGGGTGAATGTAATTTATGGCTGCAATGAACGCTGCACTTATTGTGTTGTGCCAAATGTTCGCGGGGTTGAACAGTCGCGAATGCCGGAGGCAATTCGGGCTGAAATGGAGGAGTTGGGCCGTCAAGGTTACAAGGAAGTAACTTTGTTGGGGCAGAATATTGATGCTTACGGGCGCGATTTGCCGGGGACGAAACCGGATGGTAGCAACCTGCATACTTTGACTGATTTGCTTTATTTTGTGCAGGATGTTCCTGGTGTCGATCGCCTGCGTTTTGCTACTAGCCACCCTCGCTATTTTAATGAACGATTGATTAAGGCTTGTGCGGAGTTGCCGCAGGTTTGCGAACATTTTCACGTGCCTTTTCAGTCGGGAGATAATGAGATTCTGAAGGCGATGTCTCGGGGTTATACTCAGGAGAAATATCTGCGAATTGTTGATATGATTCGCCGTTATATGCCTGATGCTTCGATTACGGCTGATGCGATTGTCGGGTTTCCTGGGGAGACGGAGGCGCAGTTTGAGAAGACTCTGAAGTTGATCGAAGATGTTGGTTTTGATTTGGTGAATACTGCTGCTTATTCGCCTCGCCCGGGAACGCCTGCTGCGTTGTGGGAAAATCAGTTGAGTGAGGAGGTAAAAGCCGATCGCCTGCAACGTATCAATCATGTCGTGACAACAACGGCTATGGAGCGATCGCAGCGCTATTTCGGGCGCACGGAGGAGGTTTTGGTGGAAGTCCAAAATCTCAAAGATCCAACTCAGGTGATGGGGCGCACTCGCGGCAATCGTCTCACATTTTTTAAGGGGGATATTGCACAATTGGCTGGTAAGATTGTGCGTGTTAAAATTACTGATATTCGCGCTTTTAGTTTGACTGGCGAAATGCTGGAAAATCTAAATTAGATTGCGAATTTAATTTCTTTTCCTCCCTTCCATATCCACTAACTCAAAACTATTCCCCGTTCCCCTGATTAAAATGGAAAAACCAATTCGCATTTTACTGCAAACAACGATTCCAACAACTGAGGATGACTGGAGTATCGAGCGTTTCTCTTTGTTGCGAGACTATTTGGCTAATCTGAAGGACGATCGGGGAAATCAATTATTTCAAGTAACGGCAAGAAACCGCGAATCAAATATAGAAGGGAATGACCCAATCCTAAGCAGTTTGGGAGAATCAATATTTGACGAGCTGTGGCTGTTTGCTGTTGATGTAGGAGACGGTTTGACTGAAAAAGATTGTGCGGGAATTAAGGCTTTTCACCAACGGGGCGGGGGGATTTTGGCAACTCGCGACCATCAAGATTTAGGTTCGTCTATCTGCACTATTTCTGGTGTGGGGGCTGCACATTTTTTTCAAACTAAAAATCCCGATCCAGATCCATCGAAACATTGCATAGATGATGTTGATACTACTAATATTTCTTGGCCTAACTATCATTCTGGACGCAATGGGAATTATCAGAGAATTATCGCGATCGATCCGGTGCATTCTCTTTTGAAAAGGTCTGGTGCTTCTGGGGAAGCGATCGAGTTTTTTCCGGCTCATCCCCACGAAGGTGCTGTGGGTGTCCCCCCAGGCGATCAGTACGGTAGGGTA
Organism: Microcoleus sp. PH2017_28_MFU_U_A; assembly: GCF_020738035.1. Classification (NCBI taxonomy): domain Bacteria; kingdom Bacillati; phylum Cyanobacteriota; class Cyanophyceae; order Oscillatoriales; family Microcoleaceae; genus Microcoleus; species Microcoleus sp. PH2017_28_MFU_U_A. Next base: position 17,213 of record NZ_JAEQCX010000102.1, on the reverse strand, counting down.
ATTGCACAAGGGAAAAGTTTGGTGAGCGATCGCATTTTTAACCTCGCTGTTGCTTTCGAGTGGCCTCCCGATACGATCGGAAATCAGCTCGGACGTGGAGTGGCTCAATCGACTTTTCATCACTTCTGCGATTATAATTGGAATTTGGATATGGGTTGTCCAAGCTTTGTGACTGAACCGCCGGGAAACACTATGCAAACAGAGTCACAGGCTTTAGATGATATCAAAACTTATGTCCGCAATTTAGCTTTGTGGCTGGCTGGAACACCGCAATAAAACTCTAATACGAAAAAAGAGTCTAAATAACATGACACAAAATTCTGAATTTGACAAGACGCAAAATTCAATTCCTCAAGTGGAATTGCCGCAGCCAAACGAACGTGGAGAGTATAAAAGAACATCTCACCGATATTGGGAAGCCACAGATTCAGACCCCAACGGTGTTAAATGTCGCATGGGCCCGCACTCTATTCAGGAAATAGAAGACCCTGGAAGCAAGGTAAATTTAAATATTGGCAGTTGGCCTGTAGTTGGTACTTTGAAACCAGGGCAGAATTTTGAAATCTATCTGGGCCCTAGCGGATTGGGGGTTTTGTACGATGCCCAACGTCAACCTTGGTTTTTTATAGAAAAAAGTGAGGGTACCGGCGCGCCGAGTAATTGTTTTGTGCCGGCTAACAGCAGTTTTGTGAAACCAATACAGCCCCAGTAACCTCCATAGATAATATTTGCTAGAGTCTCGGAGTCTTTTAACAAGATATATTTTTTTACCGCAGAGAGCGCAGAGGACACAGAGGAAGAGTGGAAGGGAGGGGATAGGTAGTCTTAAAGCGTTCATTTCTGCGTTGGCTGCGCTCTCTGCGTGTATATTTATCAAAAAGTATCGGGAGTATGGAAAAATGACGAAGATGCGGATCGGGTTACTCTTCGGCGGGCGATCGGGCGAACATGAAGTCTCTATTAGTTCGGCAAGGGCGATCGCCCGTGCCCTCGCTGCTGACGAAAATGCTTCTAAATACGAAGTTCTGCCCTTTTACATCCAAAAAGACGGCCGCTGGCTGTCGGGAACATTACCGCAGCAAGTCTTAGCCGCCGGCAAACCTCTGGAAATAGAGTCACAAGCAGGAGAAGCTTGGCAATTTCCTAATTTTAATGGAGTAGATGTTTGGTTTCCGGTTTTACACGGGCCTAACGGTGAAGACGGTACGGTGCAAGGATTGCTGAAATTATTGCAAGTTCCTTTTGTCGGTTCGGGGGTTTTGGGTTCGGCGATGGGAATGGATAAAATTGCGATGAAAATGGCTTTTGCTAACGCAGGTTTGCCGCAGGTAAAATACATCGCTGTCAATCGTTCCGAAATCTGGTCGAATCCTTGCGTTTTCCCCAAACTGTGCGACAAAATTGAAGCTGAGTTGGGCTATCCTTGCTTTATTAAACCAGCAAATTTGGGTTCGTCTGTGGGCATTTCTAAGGCTCGATCGCGCGCTGAGTTAGAAGCCGCTCTTGATGGCGCCGCCAGCTACGACAGGCGGATCATTGTGGAAGCTGGTGTGGTTGCTAGAGAGTTAGAATGTGCGGTTTTGGGCAACGATAATCCGAAAGCTTCAACGGTGGGAGAAATTAGTTTTCAAAGCGATTTCTACGACTACGAAACTAAATATACTGAGGGACAATCCGAGTGTTCAATTCCGGCAAAAGTCAGCAGTGCGATCGTCTCGCAAATCCAAGAAATGGCAGTGCAAGCATTCTTAGCCATTGACGCTGCCGGTTTAGCGCGGGTAGACTTTTTCTACGTTGAATCAACCGGAGAAGTTTTGATTAACGAAATCAACACTTTCCCCGGATTTACAGCTACCAGTATGTATCCTCAAATGTGGGCGCATGATGGTATTTCTTTCCCCGAATTAGCAGACCGTTTAATTCAATTAGCTCTCGAACGGCACGGCGAAAAAGCTTGAATTGTGAGCCTCAAACTCCTTTCCTAAAAATAGCAAAAAATAAGTTATTCCGCAGGTAATATATCCATACCAGCGTCAACGAGATAACATGGTTGTGGCAGGGAGTACCTGCCCACAGCCCAATTTCTGCTACTAGCAGAGCAAGTGGGAATTTTTAGCAGCCTGGTATAACTAAATGCAACATAAAATCGTTAACGGAGAACGGCGAATAGCAGCGTCAATCTCACATCTGGCATCTCAAATTTTAACTTGGTTAACTTAATGAGACGTTTCACTAAACTGCCGCAGTGGTGGACTTACGGACTGTTATTCCCTCTAGCGGTACTCAACTGCTGGTTAGCCCTCCTAGTGTTTGAATATTTTCGCGCTCTGATTACTGTTTTGGTAATCGCTACAGTGTTCTCTTTTTTGCTAGATTATCCAGTGCGTTTTCTGCGTAAATACGGGCTGAAGCGCGATCGCGCAGTTTTGTCGGTGTTGTTCGTAACTTTACTGATATTGGTGGTTTTAGGTGTCACTCTGGCTCCGATTCTGCTGAACCAAATCACTGAACTCGCTACTCGACTCCCAACTTGGATAGTTTCCGGTACAGAACAGATTGAAGCGTTCAATAAGTGGGCAGAAAATCGCAATCTTCGCATTGATGTTAGCGGTTTGACTACTCAATTGAGCGATCGACTTTCAACTCAATTGCAGTCTCTCACTGGCGAAATCCTCAAATTTGGCTTGGGTGCGGCAGACAGTCTGGTGAATTTTCTGCTGACAATAGTTCTGACATTCTACTTGCTCTTGCATGGCGATCGCGTGTGGGAAGGATTGTTTAAATGGTTTCCCTCCAAACAGAGTCTGCAATTGCGACAGTTGCTGGCGCGAAGCTTCCACAACTACTTCGTCGGACAAGCAACCTTGGCGGGTTTGATGGGACTGTCGATGACGGTGGCTTTTTTAATTTTGCGAGTTCCCTTCGGGCTGCTTTTCGGTTTGGGTGTCGGTGTAATGACGATGATTCCCTTCGGGGCACCTTTCAGTATTTGCGTTGTCAGTTTGCTGATTACACTAAGCAACTTTTGGCTCGGTGTGACAGTTTTAGCTGTCGCGACAGTCATAGAGCAAGTAATTGAAAGCGGGGTTGCTCCTCGATTATTAGGTGGTTTTATCGGCCTCAATCCGGTGTGGATTTTAGTGTCTCTGTTAGTGGGAGTTAAGGTGGCGGGAGTAGCAGGTTTGTTAGTTGCTGTACCGATGGCTGGTTTTATTAAGAATACTGTTGATATTTTGGAAACTTCCAGGAACAAGTCGAGGGAAATTGATGCGGTTAGTTCCATTGAACCCAATAAAGTTGAGAGCGGAGATTCCAACAGGTAAAAACTATGAAAAATAGACACTGTTTGCTTTCCTCCGGATCGCGAAAGCTAACGTTCTTCTCTTGGGAGCATCTCAGTTTTGCAAGAAGCATTTTTTATGGTAGTGCGAGCGTCCCCGCTCGTGTGCTTGTACAAGCACGCGAGCGGGGACGCTCGCACTGTAAATGCAAAACTGAAACGCTCCCCTTCTCTTGGGATAGTGTTAAGTGAACCGTATTGCGATCGAACCTACGGAAAATAATACTATTTTAGGATCGCGAATTAAATAACTGACAATTTTAATTGTTATTGTGGGATGGGCGTCCCGCCCGTCCAAAAAGTACGGGCTCTCCCGCCCATCCCACTTTCAAGAGTAGAAGTTATTTAATTCTCATTCCTTAGATTAACGTTCATAGCCGTAGGATAGGGATACATCGACAATCCTCAAGAAAGAGCGACTGTTTCGAGCGAGCAACGCACCGGTTTCATTGCAGGCTAAGGAAACAAACCCAACATTTTTGTTTGAGTTATGGGCTGCCGGTAGCAAGGCCATGAAGATTTTCCAGGAAATGCGGAATATGCGGATCCGTTACCGTAGTTGGTATTATCGCAGGTGTGGCAATTCGCCAGTCCTCACCCAGGGCGATCGCGCTGACCACCTAAAATCAACAATTTGCCTGCAACAGTCTGGTTTCTACTCCAGCCTGTAGGGTAAATCCCACCACCCAAACACATCTGATAAATGTTTCAATTAAAATTAAAGAACCTTGAGTTCTAAGTTAATTGTACAGTAGTGCTAAAACTGCCAAACCATAATTATAACTTTCACCCATTCTCTACCAAATTAATACTATGTCAACCCCCAAAAAATCTAATCAAACTCAACATTCTCGCCGTTTTTCTGTGCCGAAAAAACTTGCTTTTTTATCCCTCGTTTTGCTCGGCTCCACGGCAACTGTCGGCTGCAACGCCCTAAATTCGCAAGTTCCTGGCAGTTCTAATGCTATCAAAGCCGAACAACCTGCAAGCGCAGCGCCAATCTCAGCTTTACCTGCAAATATATTGCCGAATCAAGACTCTAATTTTGTGACTAAAGTAGTGCAGGAAGTCGGCCCGGCAGTAGTACGAATTAACTCGTCTCGCACAGTGAAAAACCAAGCTCCAGAAGAGATTCCCGAACAATTCCGCCGCTTCTTCGATCCAGATTCCCCCATTGCGCCTCAGCCGGGAAATCGAGTACAACGAGGCTCTGGTTCGGGTTTTGTTTTTGGTTCCGACGGCCGCATTTTGACGAACGCTCACGTTGTTGACGGCGCAGATACGGTGACGGTAAAACTGAAGGATGGCCGTGAATTGGCAGGCAAAGTTTTGGGCGTAGATACAGTTACTGATGTGGCTGTTGTTAAAGTTGAGGCTACCGATTTGCCTGTGGTGAGTTTGGGTAAATCTGAAGATTTACAGCCGGGAGAATGGGCGATCGCGATCGGCAATCCCCTCGGTTTGGACAATACCGTGACAGTCGGTATTATTAGCGCGACAGGCCGTTCTAGCGCCGATGTGGGCGTTCCCGACAAGCGCGTCAGCTTTATTCAAACCGACGCCGCCATCAATCCCGGCAATTCCGGCGGCCCGTTGCTGAACCAGCGGGGTCAAGTTATCGGCATGAATACGGCGATTATTGAAGGTGCCCAAGGGTTGGGTTTTGCGATTCCGATCGATCGGGCGCAACAAATTGCCAACCAATTAGTCAGTACCGGAAAAGCCGAACATCCTTATCTCGGCGTTCGGATGTTGAGCATTACTCCCGAAGTCAAAGCAGAATTCAATAAAAATCCCAACGCCAAATTGAGGCTGACTGAAGATAAAGGCGTGTTAGTTATGGGAGTTGCAAAAAATTCGCCGGCGTCACAAGCTGGAGTGCGCGTTGCTGACGTGATCAAAAAAATCAACGGTACAGAAGTCACCGATGCTGGCAGCGTACAGCAAATTGTCGAGAAAAGTACAGTAGGCAAGGATATGCAGCTTGAGTTGAGCCGCAGCGGACAACCTGTGACTGTGGCGGTGACAACTGGTGCTTTTCCAGCGGGCCAGAAGCAGCAGTAGAATTGAAACTTTGAGTTTGCAGTCTGCTTGGGAACGGGCATCTTGCCCGTTCCACAAACAAAGTAAAATAGTTGTGGGGTGGGCCGGAGAGCCCGCCCCAAATTTTAAATCAAAGTAAAATAGTTGTGGGGTGGGCCGGAGAGCCCGCCCCAAATTCTTTTTATGATAGACTTGTAGCCCTGATTTGTTATTAAAAGGTATAAAAAATGGCTCACATCAATTTACGCCGCCCCGAAAATATCAGCGGTAATTTTTACGTAGATAGTAGCTGCATTGACTGCGATACTTGTCGGTGGATGGCACCGGAAGTCTTTACTCAAGCCGGAGAACAATCTGCGGTTTACCAGCAGCCGACAAACGAGACAGCATCCATGCGAGGTCTCGCGGCTCTTTTGTCTTGTCCGACAAGTTCGATCGGCACTGTTGAAAAACCCAAAAACATCAAAGAAGTTCAACAAAACTTGCCAGCACTGGTAACAGACAATATTTACCACTGTGGCTACCATTCAGAAAAATCCTACGGGGCTGCTAGTTATTTGATTGTCCGTCCAGAGGGCAATATTTTAGTTGATTCTCCGCGTTTTGTGCCGCCGTTAGTGAAAAATATCGAAGCAATGGGTGGCATTCGCTATCTATATTTAACTCACCGGGATGATGTGGCAGACCATCAAAAATACCGGGAGTATTTTGAGTGCGATCGCATTTTGCATACCGACGAAATAAATGCGGACACTCGCAGTGTGGAAATTCAATTATCTGGCAATGAACCGCATCAAATAGCTGATGATTTGTTGATTATTTCTGTACCCGGTCACACGAAAGGTCACACAGTTTTACTTTATAATAACAAGTTTTTGTTTAGCGGCGATCATCTCGCTTGGTCAGAAAATTTACAGCATTTGATTGGTTTTCGGACAGCCTGTTGGTATTCTTGGGCAGAACAAATCAAATCAATGCGAAACTTGGCTAATTACTCGTTTGAATGGGTGTTGCCGGGACATGGGCGGAGATATGATGCGGACAGAGAAACGATGAGAAATCAAATGCAGAAGTGTATTGATTGGATGGTTGATGCTTAATGTGATATAATGAAGATAAGTGTTCACCCTCACTAACTTGAATGTTGGAACTACTTGCAAGAATCACAATTAATCCCAGACAGTGTAGTGGTCGTCCCTGTATTCGTGGCATGAGAATTCGGGTATCAGATGTACTAGACTTATTTGCGGCCGGTTTGAGTGCTGAACAAATTCTCGAAGAAATGCCCGATTTGGAAAGAGATGACCTCAAAGCATCTCTTTTGTACGCATCACGTAAACTTAATCATCCAGTGTTAGTTGCATGACGATCTGGGTAGATGCACATCTGCCACCAGCGATCGCAACCTGGATGACTAATACACTTGGAGTAGCAGCGGTAGCCTTGCGCGACATTGGACTGAGAGATGCTGAAGATCCTGAAATTTTCGAGGCCGCCAAAGCGCAGGGAGTTATTTTGATGACTAAAGACAGCGACTTTGTTGATTTGGTCGATCGTCTTGATTCGCCTCCACAAATTATCTGGTTGACGTGTGGCAATACATCAAATGATCGGTTGCGAGAGATTCTTAGTGCACATTTGTTAGATGCGCTGAAACTTTTGAGAACCGGTGAAAGGTTAGTGGAGATTAGCGGGGATTAGTCGCCACAGTAAAAATTCCAATGCTAGTGGATTTGACAACTGACTAAGCCTTCGCTTTCGGAATGGCAACCAAAGTAATAGAATTAGCTGGGTAAGTTGCCTGAAAGCCAGCAGCGCTGACACTTAAATCGTTCTGACGGACGATCGCCCGCAAGTTCGCCTCGCTGTAGGTGTAAACTTGAGCTTTGGCACCTGGGTTAAAGCCTTTCAGACTCAAGTTGCTGGTCAAGTTTTTACTGGTTTTGTTAATGATTACCAGCGTCAAAGCACCATCCTGAGTGCGTTGTGCTCCGTAGATTGACAATTGTCCCAGATCTGTACTTTGCGATCGCACCCAAGTATCGCCGTACTTGCTGCCCTTACCGTCATAATTCATGTAGGTTCGGAAGGCATAAGCCCCCGGTTCCGAGGACTTGGGAGGCCCCCACAGCGTCGCTAAATCCAGTTGTTCCCGCCCAAAAATCCCCAGGATTTCGGCTTGAGTTAAGGCACCGTTCATCGACTCCAAACCGCCCCAATTGTATTCAGTAATGGCGACTTTTGTACCTGGATAATCTTGCTTAACCCACTCTCGAAACCGGGGTATAATTGTTAGCGGGGGATTCGATTTACCAATCCAACTTTCATCAGTATAAGTGCTGTCCCACAGAGAACGAGTCGATCGCAACCGGGCTGCTTGCGTCTTAGCATCGCCGGCGGGACAATTCGCCAAACACAGGTCATCGACGAGAGGATAGTAGTGTTCGTCAAAATAGTCGAGGATGCGAACACCTTTTTGCTGTTCGTAGGCGCGCATTTGCTGCAAGTACCACCGCGCAAACCAGACGCCGCCGTGTTTTTCGCGATCGCCCTTTACCCCAGAATCCACATAAACCGGCCAGCCAAAATCCGATGGCCCGAGTACCTTAGCGGTGGGATCTGTGGCTTTTACCATTGAGGCATATTGGAAAGTGCGATCGCGCAATTCGTCATAACTTGTCGGTTCTGGATGAACATCGCGGTGAGTGTTTCCCCAACCGCTTGGTTCATTGTCCATTTGATAAATTTGGACACCACCTTTAGCGGCAGTACCGTGGGTTTTAACTAAATGTTGAACCCAAGCTTTTTGGAAATCTGGGTTACTGACAATACTAACATCAAGGCGGTTATTATTAGTAATTAAAGTGCCGTCGGGACGCTTCCCATTGCCGCACTTATCGCCTTCGGGAAAAATGTAGGGATTGGTTTTTTCTTGCGCGCCGTATTTGGATACTCTAAAACCGCAGTTCCAAGTGCTAAACTTATTTACATAGCCTATCATCGGGATGGTAACGATGCTTTTGCTGCCGTTATTGCGGTTAGTTGTGACAATTTTGTCGATCGAATCGCCGGGAATGGGGTTTTTGTTGTCGCCGCCGCCGACGAAAAAGAAGTCATCGCCGACGTTGGAAGAATCGACTAACCAGTTGTAGCGGCTAGTGTGATTGGCGCCCCAGCGTTCCACCGGAATTCGCAACTCTTTGGCGAGGGCCGGATCTATGGCAAAATCGTTCATACCGTAGATGTCGGGACTGATGGAATGGCGATCGGCCCTCACGTCTACAGATAAGGTGGGACTGGCTGTTTGGGCGATCGCATTTTTGATATAAGCTGTTGTTGCGACAATTCCCAAAGCGGCGATTAAGCCCAAGGAAAATAGGACAAGCCAACGAGGTTTATTTTCGGGAGATAGCCATAAAAATCGTGGATTCATTAATTTTGTGATATAGTGTTTAATAGAGCTTGTTTAAAATCTACTGCATTTTTGTAATAAATTTCAGGATTGTCGATTAAAGCGCGATCGATTACGGTGGCTAGCGGTTGAGGGATTGACGAAGTGCGATCGCGAATCGGAACCACATCATTATCTAAAACAGCACGAAACGGGTCTAATCCTGCAAAATTGCGAGGTGAACACCCCGTAATCATCGCATACAAACAAGCAGCCGCCGCCCAAACATCAACCTCCGGTTTTGCATACTTATAGTCAAGCACTTGTTGTCGCGGCATAAAATACGGCGTACCCACAGCATTACCACTCATAGTTAAACCGCTTAAACCAGCTTGATCGAAAGCCTTTGCTAACCCATAATCCCCGATCTTAGCAACTTGTTTCCCTCCCACATTCGCCAAAAAAATATTCCCCGGCTTCAAATCCCGGTGAATCAAACCCTGTCCCTTTGCAAAACTACCATCAGCCAGTCTGACATTGGGGATTTCCGCATTATGCGTGTAAGTCAAACCATCTAACACTTGTATAATAATAGCTACAGATTCGGCGATCGGCAAAGTGCTGACACCGCGTTTTGCCATCAAATCGACAACACTGCCACCCTCACAGTATTCCATCGTAAAAAAGAAAGTGTCATCAGCATAACCAGACTCCTTAAATCCTACCACATTCGGATGCTTCAAACATTTAGTATTATCAACTTCCCGCAAAAACCAATTCACAGCCCGCTGATTCGCCGCCACCTTTGGTAACATCACCTTCAGCGCAACTTCTTCATTAGTTAGTTTGTGTCGCGCCAAATAAACCAAACTAAAACCACCCTTACCCAACTCCTTCAGCAAAACATAATCACCGAGAACTCCAATATTATTTTGACCGCCCACAGCTTTGAACAGAAAAGCTTTCAGCATTTCCCACAGATTGGCTTGATTTGAGGGAATACTGGGGGGTGATTGTTGTTGGAGATTTTTGGCAATTTCGGGGTCAAGGGCAACAGCAACTCGAAAAGAAGTATCGCTCAGTGTAAATTCATCTCCCTCCCTCAAATCGTATTCAGGGAATTGAATTTGAGCAGCTTCTTCGGGAGTTTGATGTGCTTCTCGCTGACCAATTTTTTTGCCATTCACAAAAGTACCATTTTTGCTACCAAAATCGCGGATACGGATATCAGGAGGATTGATATCTAGCAAACAGTGATAGCGAGAAATCGTGCGATGTTTTTCGTCATCGGGAATATTGGGATAGCAATCTTTAGCGCGGCCGATAATGCAAGTTGTGCGGGTATCAAAGGTGAATTCTTGGCCTTTGAGATTACCTGCGGTGATAGTGAGGGTAACTTTTGAAGTCATTTCAATATATGATTGTGAAGGTGATACTTGGCTAAGCAAAACTAGCGACTTCTACAGAACGTTCTACCGCTACACTTTTACGCTGGCGTTTAATTCTGTCGATTTCATGCAGTGTATCGGCTGTTAGGTAACTACTACCACAGTGAGGACAGCTTATTACGGGAATATTTTCTATAACTAGCAAATCTTTGCCTTTACCATAGGTTCTGGGAATTCGGCGAATTCGCACACCTTCTGTTCCGCAAATATCGCATACCATTTACTAAGTCTCCTTGCTTAAGGCACGTATACTGTTAAGTCAAAATTTGTAAAGTGCGTCAATAGAAATAAACTTAATCATTGAAGTAGTAACAAAATCTGACGCACCCTACTATTAAGGTTTACTATTAGGCGATAGAACGGCAGAGATGAGGATATTTGTATCAAATACAACTAAGTTATTTAGCATTAGTCCTCATGCAATAATTCATCAATGAATTCTTCTCGTTCATCCTCTGTCATTCCATCCCAGTCTTTCCCCCTTTGGGCAGCAGCCTGTCGCGCTTTTTCTGGGCCATCATGAGTTAACTTTGCCCAAGATTCCCAAGGCTGCATCAGCAATAATTTTAATAATTCGTGTTTTTTGCGATCGGGTAATTCTTGAGCTAATTCAATTACTTGCTCATCGGTTAATGTGAATGTTAATGTTGGCATCGATTCACCTCGTATTTTATCGAATATTTGTCGTTCGCTTTGTATTAAACTATCCTTGGCAAGTTGTAGACACCGATAGGGGTTACTTCTCTGCGATAAAGTGGCAGAGATTAAAATATTCGTATCAAATACGACTACAGGTAACATGATTAAGCTTCGTGTAATACATCGTTAATAAATTCTTCGCGTTCTTCTTCAGTCATCGTGTCCCAATCTTTTCCGCGCTTCCAACAAGCCATTCGTGCGTTTGCTTCGCTATCTTTAGTAAAGTTACTTAACCAGCCCCACTTATTTTTTAGTAAAAACTCACATAATTCTGCTTGTTTTTCGCTAGGAAGTTGTTGGACTAATTCTAGGAGTTGTGTATAGGTTAAAGATAATGCTAATGTTGACATCGATTTACCTCTCAGTAAAAATCTGCTTTTTCAATATATCATAACACAAACAGCTATAGTCCAAGACTGGAGGCTGTTGGTGGGGAGGTAGAAACCGGGTTTCTTCCTGAATCTGGGTGATGATGCGTAAATTATCGCAGAAACCCGGTTTCTTGGACTTGGCACGGTGCTCAGAAACCGGGTTTCTTCCTAAATCTTGGTGAGGATGTTTAGATACTCGTAGAAACCCGGTTTCTTAGATTTTGCGCGGCGCTTATGGAGTTTGGAGGCTGTTGGTGGGGAGGTAGAAACCGGGTTTCTTCCTGAATCTGGGTGATGATACGTAAATTATCGCAGAAACCCGGTTTCTTGGACTTGGCACGGTGCTCAGAAACCGGGTTTCTTCCTAAATTTCGGTGAGGATGTTTAGATACTCGTAGAAACCCGGTTTCTTGGATTTTGCGCGGTGCTTATGGAGTTTGGAGGCTGTTGGTGGGGAGGTAGAAACCGGGTTTCTTCCTGAATCTGGGTGATGATGCGTAAATTATCGCAGAAACCCGGTTTCTGAGATTGATTTTACTTTGATTATTTACTCGTTATGTCCCGACAACCCCGTCGGAAACCAAGACGGGGCATGGCTTCGTGGTTTTGGGCTTGGTTATAAATCTTGATGAAATCCTGTAACGCTTAGATGTTACAGTCTACAATTCTTGACGCGAGAGAAGAGAACTTCTCGTTCCCACCCACCGACACACCAAAACTACGCCACCTGTACGTACCGTATAGACACAGGACAGGGAGGTGAGCTTGCACCGCTGTCTCCGAAAAAGTGAGCTCGTAGTAGTGTGGCCATTCGTTATTTTTTCTCCAGCCTACCTTGTCACCAAACTTTTCCCATATTTCCGAGTCGTATTGACTGGTTCCCCCCAGACTTTGATAGATGCGCTTCTGCGCGCTAAAGCCAAAGCGCCCATTGCTGTATTCTACCCAAAGTTGGTCAATAGTACGCAAGTCCTCGCAGGGGAATTTTTGAATACTTTCTGCATCCAACCATCCTTCTTTGTCCCTACCCGCCACCTTTAACATCACTCTCGCCGTTTCTTCATCGGCTTCTTTCCACTTTTTAGCCGCCAATAAATTCCGCAAATTTATATAATCCATCCCCACGGCTGAAATCACCCGCGTAGTCTCAGCAGCCACTGGTTTTGGCGGCATTTCAAAAGATTTTTGTGCTGGCTGAGGGCTAACTTTTGGTGATGGCAATACCACTGGTTTTGGTATCAGCAAATCCAACCATTCCTGCACCGACTGCGGGCGATTTTGCGGTTCAAACTCCATCCCTTTGATAATAGCGGCATTCACCCTGTCGCTAATTTTATTATCATACTGTTTTGGCTGAATAAAAGGATCAATAATCTTTCTACCGGGCGACGGAATCGGCTTGTTATCTGTCAGCATATTATACAGCGTCGCTGCCAAAGAATAAACATCAGTATAAGCGCCAAGTTGAGGGCGTTGTTCCGCAAGTTCAATGGGTGCGTAATGCTCAGTCCCCCTGCTACTATTCGTCATTAACTTTCCCGATAACGTCGCCTGTCGCGCCAAACCAAAATCAATCAAAACTGCTTCTATACCGCGCTTTCTGAGCATAATATTTTCGGGCTTAACATCGCGGTGAGTCAGGTTTTGCTTGTGGACGCAAGTCAGTGCATCGCCTAATTGCTGAATCATTGACAAAGCTTTTTGTTCCGACAACCTGCCGTTTTCTTTGAGATGGGTAGCCAAGTCAATCCCATCGATTAATTCCATTACCATACAATTGAAATCACCCTCGCGAAATATATCATAAACTTCGACAATATGAGGATGACGACACTTGGCTAAAGACATTGCTTCCTTGAGGAATTTATTTTGTGTTTTAGCAAAATCCGGCTGGAATTGTTGGAAAAGATTCAGAGTTTTGATCGCAACTGACCTACCTTCATGGCGATTTTGAGCGCGGTAGGTTTCACCGAATCCGCCGCCACCTAGGTATTCTTCGATGATGTATTTGCCGTCGTCTAGTTGTTGTCCGTCGGGCCAGCGTCTCATGGCGGGTTTGTGAGGATGGAGAGGATGGTTTTGATTATAGCTGAGATGGGGGAATTTTGGTTGAGGGCTTTCGTGGGGTGTTGAGAAACCGGGTTTTTGCGAGTTTTTGGGTTTTAGTTAGGTATTGTCGTAAAAAGCCGGTTTCTTGGAGTCTTCGCATGGGTTCAGAAACCGGGTTTTTTCCGAGTTTTTGGGTTGCAGTTGGGTATTGTCGCAAAAACCCGGTTTCTTGAGGGCTTTCGTGGGGTGGATTTCGGCATCTATCAAACCTGGATATCCGCCCTAGCCAAGAGGGCGGGCACGGGGGCACCGCCCCTACAAGGGGGGAACCGGAAGCATTCTCAAAGTCCCCCTTTTTAAGGGGGATTTAGGGGGATCTAGACTCGAAGTAAAACGAGATTTACATGGATTTCAATCTTAAGTGTAAGCTTCCATTGGCAAACAAGAACAGACGAAATTACGATCGCCAAACGCATTATCTATCCGGCCCACCGCAGGCCAAAACTTATATTCGCGAGTCCAAGGAGTCGGATAAGCCGCTTGGGCGCGAGTATAAGGATGATTCCACTCATCAACCATCAGAGATTCTGCGGTGTGTGGCGCATTTTTCAAGACGTTATTTTGCGCGTCAACATTGCCATTTTCAATCTCGGCAATCTCCCCACGAATCGCAATCATCGCATCGCAAAAACGGTCTAATTCCTGCTTCGATTCGCTTTCCGTCGGTTCCACCATCACCGTACCGGCAACTGGCCAAGAAACTGTCGGCGCGTGATAGCCATAATCCATCAGGCGTTTGGCAATATCATCGACTTCAATACCTGCGGTTTTTTTGAGAAGTCGCAAATCCAAAATACACTCGTGGGCTACTAAATCGGATTTACCTTTGTACAAAACTGGATAATAAGATTCTAACCGTTTTGCCATGTAATTCGCATTCAGAATTGCTACCTTCGTTGCCTCAGTTAAACCAACTCCTCCCATCATCCGAATGTACATCCAAGAAATAGTCAAAATGCTCGCACTTCCCCAAGGCGCCGCCGAAACAGCACCAACTGATTGCGATATTTCACCGCCTCCCTTACCAAGGGACGATTCTATCTTGCTCCCCCCCTTAGCAAGGGGGGGTTGGGGGGGGTAAGTTCTTAATTCTGTATCAGTAGAAGGCAAAAATTCCACCAAATGAGACATGACTCCAATCGGCCCCATGCCGGGGCCGCCACCACCGTGGGGGATACAGAAAGTTTTGTGCAAATTCAAGTGACAAACATCAGCACCAAAATCACCGGGGCGACACAAACCAACTTGAGCATTCATATTAGCCCCGTCCATATAAACTTGTCCGCCGCAGTTGTGGACAATCTCGCAAATTTCTTTGATTTCCGACTCAAACACGCCGTGGGTAGATGGATATGTTACCATCAAAGCAGCTAATTCATTTTTGTGTTTGTCGGCTTTCTTTTGCAAGTCGGCGACATCAATATTGCCCTGGGAATCGCACTCGACAGCAACTACTTTCATCCCCGCCATCACCGCGCTAGCCGGATTTGTACCGTGGGCTGACTGGGGAATTAAACAGATATTGCGGTGAGATTCGCCTCGGTGTTCGTGGTATTGGTGAATTACTAACAATCCCGCATATTCGCCCTGGGAACCAGCGTTTGGCTGCAAGGAAATTCCGGCAAAACCGGTGACTTCTGCTAGCCATTGTTCGAGTTGCACAAACATCATTTGATAGCCGCGAGTTTGGTTGCGCGGTGCAAAGGGATGTATGTTACCAAATTCCGCCCATGTCACGGGAACCATCTCGGCTGTGGCATTCAATTTCATCGTGCATGAACCTAGGGGAATCATCGATGTATTTAGCGATAAATCCTTGGCTTCTAAACGGTGCATATAGCGCAACAGTTCGGTTTCGGAATGGTAGCTGTTGAAAACTGGATGGGTGAGATAACTGGTTGTCCGATCGCAAAACTCAGGTAACATCATATAGGAAGTGAAGGCGTCTGCATTCAGCGGAACGCTCAGAGAATTCTCGCCGTCACCCCTGATATAATCCTTCTCCCGTGCAAAGATTTTCCACAACTCTTTGACATCGCCCGCCGTGACAGTTTCATCCAGAGTAATCCCCACGGTTGTTTCATCGAACACCCGCAGATTAATGTGGCGATTTTGAGCGGCTTGGAGAACTTCCGATAGCGGTTTATCTCCCAATTCTACCCGGAGAGTATCAAAGAAAGGTCGATCGCCAATTTTGTATCCAAAACTGGCAAGACCAGATGCTAAAATTGCGGTTAAACTGCGTACTTGTTCGGCAATTGCTTGGAGTCCAGACGGGCCGTGATAAACAGCATACATACTCGCCATCACTGCTAGCAAAACTTGGGCGGTACAAATATTGCTAGTTGCTTTTTCGCGGCGGATGTGCTGTTCGCGAGTTTGCAAAGCCAAACGTAAAGCAGATTTGCCGTTAGCATCTTTGGAAACGCCAACAATTCGCCCTGGAACTTGCCGTTTAAACTCTTCTCGCGTCGCGAAATAGGCTGCGTGGGGCCCTCCGAATCCCATCGGCACTCCGAAGCGCTGGGTGCTTCCTACGGCTATGTCAGCGCCGAATTCGCCGGGGGGTGTGAGCACGCAAAGACTCAAAATATCGGCGGCTACTGTGACTAAGGCGCCGGCTTGATGTGCCGATCGAATAAAATCGCTATAGTCGTAAATTGCGCCATCGGTGGCAGGGTATTGCAGAAGTGCACCGAAGATAGTACGATCGCACTCAAAGCTTTGATGGTCGCCGACAATCACTTCAATTCCCAGCGGTTTAGCCCGAGTTTGCACCACTTCGATGGTTTGAGGGTGACAATCTTGCGAGACAAAAAACGCTTTTGCTTTATTTTTATTAGCGCCGTAACTCACCGCCATAGCTTCCGCCGCAGCAGTCGCTTCATCCAACAAGGAAGCGTTAGCAATTTCCAAACCCGTGAGCTCGATTATCATGGTTTGGAAGTTCAGCAAAGCTTCTAATCGCCCTTGGGCAATTTCGGCTTGGTAGGGAGTGTAGGCTGTATACCAGCCGGGATTTTCCAGGATATTGCGCTGGATAACTGGGGGTGTGATGCAGTTGTGATATCCTGTCCCGATGTACGATCGAAATACGTGATTTTTAGCAGCAATTTCTTTCAATTCTGCCAAAGCAGCGTACTCGCTTTTGGCTGCGGGAAGTTGTAGGGGTTGATTCATGCGAATCGCCGCTGGAATCGTTTTGTCAATTAACTCATCGAGGCTGGAAATACCCAAAACATCTAGCATTTGCTGGATTTCGCTGGGTGTTGGGCCAATATGTCTTCCCGCAAAACCGTCGATGGGGGAAAGGTTTTGCTGTTGGTTGGGTTCAATTTGCGGGCTGTAGAGTACCAAGGCTGATTCTCCTGAATGGATTTCTTATTACTTTGTAACATTTCGCAAAGAGAACAAGGAAGATTTTCTGCGTCTATCAAAGTCCGACAGGGGTTGAAACCCCTGTCTCATAGCAGAAGTCGTCTGAAGACGACTGTAGATTAAAGTCGGTGGTTGAAACCGCAAAGCGAGTTAAACGAAGTCTGCTTTAGCTGGCGAAGAGATCAAAGGGGTATTTAAGTCGGATTTGGTATCAGTCGTCTTTAGACGACTTGTGCTAAAAGCCCCGTGGGTTTCAACCCCTGGCGGATTGTGGAAGAATCAAGGAACCGCTCGTAAAAACCTGGACAAAGCTACCCAAAAGTAGTCAATGTTATACATCTACGTTAGTAATTTTAGTCCACAGTCCTAAAACTACAGGAATAAACGGCAATTCCTCTATTCCCTTCATGAAGTCGGGAATTACTTTTCTCGCT
>NZ_JAEQCX010000101.1:0-41900 GCF_020738035.1 Microcoleus sp. PH2017_28_MFU_U_A | reverse complement strand
GAAAAAAATGTGCCTCAAATTTTAAGACTGAGATGTGCGTATTTAAATAATGACATCAAGCTAGGTGTTTCTACTTAGTCAAAAAGTGGGATGCTCCCTGCGGGCGGCACTATTTATTGCGAAACTGACTCGGTAGTTACTTACGTTCCTGGTCCGCTGCAATGGTCTGATTTTTCCTTTTTCATGCTACGCTGGAGCGATGCTTGGGAAGTGGCAAGTTTGGAACATTTCCGCACTAAATGGAATCTGACTGAAGACAAGTATTTCAAAAAGCGCTACAGCAGATTGGGACAGCGCCGCCATCAGGCGATTGTTCGACCTTTTGTACGCAAAATTGCCTTCGGAAATCGCAATCCGCTGTTGGAAAAAATGTTTATTTCAGTCGATCGCACAATCAACCGTTATATTACTTCTCGGTTCGATCGAACGGGCGATCGTAAAGTGGAAGTTAAGGTATTACAACCGGAGCGATCGCAGGTTTTGGAAGCAGCATCTTCTGTTTTGTAAGAATAGTCAAATTTGCTCTCCAGTAGTCCGCCAGGGGTTTAAACCCCTGCCTCAAAGCGAAAGTCCTCTAAAGAGGACTGAGAAGAATAATTTTCAACTCATTAGTCCTCTTCAGAGGACTTTAGCTATGAGCCAGGGAATTCATTCCCTGGCGGACTGTCGGATAAGCGAACTACCCAACCAATCTAGTTTTTTCAGCATCTATCAAAAGGGAGATAAAATTGCACAATTCATCATTTCAAGGACTCTAAAATGCCGGAAACTAAAAGTGTTAAAGAAACTATACCCGGACTGGGACGAATTATCCAAAAGTTCTGGCCACAGATTCGCCATCAAAAGGTTTTGCTTTTAATTTCATTTTTAGCACTAATCGCTGAAACGGCCTTTCGTTTGCTAGAACCTTGGCCTCTGAAAATAATCTTTGACTACATTCTGCTGTCGGGATTTGAAACCGCTTCTCAAACATTTCCAATTATTAGAAATCTCAGCACCATTGAGTTGTTAACAGTCATCGCTGTGGCAATTGTGGCGATCGCAGCTTTGCGGGCCGCTTGCGCTTATATTAGTACGATCGGCATGGCTTTAGCTGCTACTCACATCATGACCGAAATTCGGGGGACTCTTTACAGTCACTTGCAACGGCTTTCTTTGTCATTTCATAGTAAAGCTAAAAGTGGGGATTTAATTACCCGCGTTACCTACGATGTAGAGCGCATTCGTGAAGCTACTGTCACCGCAGCACTGCCACTATTTACCAATATTTTTACACTCACGGGAATGCTGGGGGTGATGCTGTGGATGAATTGGGAATTGGCGATAATTGCGATCGCAGTTTTTCCGCTATTTATCCTCGTTTCCGCTCACCTTTCCAAGCAGATTCAAAAAGTAGCTCGCAAGCAGCGCAAGCGCGAAGGAGCGATGGCCGCCACCGCCGCCGAAGCAATGAGTGCCATTAAAGTAGTGCAAGCTCTTTCGCTCCAAGGAATGTTAGAAAGTTCCTTTAATAAAGACAACCAAAAAAGCTTACATGAAGGAGCAGAATCGCAAAAACTAGCAGCGGGATTGGAGCGAACTGTAGAGATGTTGGTTGCAGTTGCAACAGCTATAATTTTATGGCGTGGCGTGCAATTAGTGCTGGATAAAATGGTTTCACCTGGGGAATTATTGGTATTCATTAATTACCTCAAAACAGCATTTAAACCGATGCGGCAGTTGGCAAAATATACCGCCCAAATTTCTAAAGCCACGGCTTCGGGAGAACGGATTATCGACCTCCTTGATACGGTACCCGAAATTCGCGATTTGCGGGGTACAGTGACAGCACCACGTTTCCGAGGTGGAGTTGAATTTAAAAATGTAATGTTTGCTTATGATGCGGAAAAAGTGATTTTGCAAAACATGAGTTTTCAAATAAAAGCAGGTCAGCAAGTTGCTTTAGTCGGGCCTTCTGGCGGTGGCAAATCGAGTTTAGTCAGTCTGTTACTTCGGCTTTACGATCCTGTGGAAGGAGGCATTTTAATTGATGGACATGACTTGCGCGAATACAAAGTTGATTCGTTGCGACAACAGATTAGTATCGTGTTACAAGAGAGTGTTTTGTTTGCTGTCAGCGTCAAGGATAATATTGCTTACGGATGTTTGAATGCAACTGATGCTGAAATTGAAGCGGCCTCCCGTTTGGCTAATGCTCACGATTTTATCGAAGCATTACCTCTCGGCTACGATACTATTTTAGGAGAACGAGGATCGACGCTTTCGGGGGGACAAAGGCAGCGAATTGCGATCGCTCGTGCGGCTGTGCGTCAATCTCCGATCGTCATTTTAGACGAACCGACAACTGGTTTAGACCAAGAAAACGAACGTGAGGTTAGCGAAGCCTTGGAAAGATTGACTCAGAATTGCACGACTTTTTGGATTACTCACAATTTGAAAGCAGCCGAACAAGCTGACACAATTCTGTATATTGAAGGTGGCAAAGTTTTGGAACAGGGTGCTCATTCTGAACTGCTACGTTTGGGCGACAAATACGCAGCAATGTATGCTGTACAATCTGCCGGCAATAATTTGCCGGATGAAGCGGATTCCTTTGCTATTTCCCGTTAATGCGTTCAACAGTTGACAGTTGACAGTTGACAGTTGACAGTTTGAGAGCAACTTCTACCTAAAAGGAAGAGGATTGGAGTAATGAATAGTCTGGTTTTTATGTCTCCCTCAAAGGGAGAGGCTTTCAACCAATTATTTTCGGTAAATGTGAATTTTCTATCTTGAATTATTGCCGTTTTTATTTTACTCATGGTTTCTCAATTTTCCGTAGTTATTCTAATTGCTTTGACGACAGCTACTCCGGTTTATGCCAGCGAGTTGGCTGAGATAGATGGCGATTTATCTTCTATCACTAATAGTCAAATTTCTCTCAATCAAGTTAGATCGGAGTCGGTGGTTGAAACTGCACAAATAGAATCATCGGTTGAAACTGCACAAATAGAATCATCGGTTGAAAACCCATCTACACCAATAGAATCATCGGTTGAAAACCCATCTACACAAATAGAATCGGCGGTTGAAACCGCACAAATAGAATCGGCGGTTGAAACCGCATCTACACAAACAAAGTCCACCTTCGTGGACTCAGAAATGAAGGAAACACGAAAGGATGAATCTTTAGCAAACATTACCTCCGTCTCCGAATTATCCGATGTTAAACCTACGGATTGGGCATTTCAAGCCCTTCAATCTTTGGTAGAACGTTACGGGTTAATTGTCGGATATCCCGATCGCACTTTTCGTGGCAATCGTGCTTTAACCCGCTACGAATTTGCCGCAGCTTTGAATGCAGCCCTCGATCGCCTAAATCAGCAAATTGGGACTAATACTGCTAATTTAATCACCCGCGAAGACTTGGAAATTCTGAGTAAACTGCAAACAGAATTCCAGGGAGAGTTGGCAAGTTTGCGGGGTAGAATCGAAACTTTGTCACAACGTTTAGATGCCGTGCAGCAATTTTCAACTACTACCAAATTGGAAGGAGAGGCGCTGTTAGGAGTTATTGGAGTTGAGGGAAATGAAAAGGCAGATGGTGAAGGTGATGTTGATAGTAATCTTACTTTTGGCTATCGAGTCAGATTGAATTTTGACACGAGTTTTACGGGGAAAGATCGACTCAGAACGAGACTGCAAGCTAACAACATTCCTAAAGTTAGCGACGCTGCGGGAACAGACATGGCTAATTTGAGTTTTCAAGGCGAAAGCAAAAATCAATTTGAACTCAGTCGATTAGAATATCGGTTTCCCATCAACAATCAAGCCGTAGTTTATGTGGAAGCTGTCGGCGGCAGTCTCAACGACTATACTGATACTCTTAATCCTAATTTAAGCGGCAGCAGTCGGGGTGCGGTATCCCGTTTTGGACAGCGAAATCCGATCTATCGTCACGGCGAAGGTAGCGGTGTTGGAGTGAGTTATGCTGTTAGTAAAAATGTTAGTTTAGATGTCGGATTTGTGGCTGATAAAGTAAATGATCCGGCAATTGGTTTCGGGAAAGCAGCTTATGGTGCGATCGCCCAATTAACTCTCCGTCCAACTAATAATATCGGAGTTGGTTTAACCTACGTCCGTTCTTATAATAGCCTGGATACGGGAACAGGGAGCGATCGGGCAAATGATCCTTTTGACGGCGAAAGCGATGCAATTGCAGCCAATTCCTTCGGCATTCAATCCACTGTCAAACTCAGTCGCCAAGTCACAGCCGGAGGTTGGGTGGGATATACCCGCGCCCAGGCCCTTGATTTGCGCGATCGACCTCAAGCTAGTATGTTTAACTGGGCGGTAACTTTAGCCTTCCCCAATTTGGGTTCAGAAGATAGTGTAGGAGGCATAGTTATAGGCCAACAACCTAAAGTAATAAACAGCGATTTTATCGAAGACGATCGAGAATATATCGACTCGGACACATCACTGCATTTAGAAGCATTTTATCGGAGGCAATTAACAGATAATCTAGCAGTAACTTTGGGTTTGTTGGCGATAACTAATCCAGAACATAACAGCAATAATGATCCAATTTACATCGGTACTTTACGCACAACTTTTAGTTTTTGAGAATAACCAATAAAAAAGTAAAAAACTTCCTTATTCCTTCTTCCTTCTTCCTTCATTACAATCATGAACAATACAACTCGCGTTATCCTCGTCCGTCACGGTCAAAGTATTTATAATCAGCAAGGACTTTATCAAGGCTGCTGCGACGATTCTTTCCTAACTGAAAAAGGTCGTTTAACCGCCTATCAAACAGGACTTTCTTTAAGCACCATTCCCATAGATTTTGTTTACAGCAGCCCACTTCAGCGCGCTAGAGAGACAACTAGCGAGATTTTAAGTGCGATCGCAACTATAGCCGACAGTCACCCAGAATTGCACATCCATGAAAACTTAAAAGAAATTGACTTACCCGCTTGGAATGGTTTATCATTCAAATACGTTCGAGAACACCTTGCTGAAGATTACCGCTGTTGGAGAGAACGCCCTCACGAATTTCAGATGTCTGCTGAAACTGAGGATAATTCCTCCGGTAGCAATTCAGTTACCACTTTAGTCAAACCACAAAATTTTCCAGTCCAAAATCTCTACCGCCAAGCTCAAAATTTTTGGGCTGATATTCTGCCAAAATATGCTGGTAAAACAATCTTAATTGTCACTCACGGCGGGACAATCAAAGCATTAATCAGTACCGCGATCGGGATGAAATGTCAAGACTTTCATACCCTACAGCAGTCTAATTGTGGGATTAGCATTCTGAGTTTTGTTGGTGCAGAATATCAGGCTGAATTAGAAGCGATGAATTTGACAAATCATTTAGGAGAAATTTTACCTAAACTGAAAGAAGGCAAACAAGGACTGCGTTTGTTGCTAGTACCCGCAGACAGTGAAAAAGACGTTTATATCGACAGTATTGCCAGAATTATCGAGAAAAGCCCTCTCAATTTTTGCCTTAACAGTGAGGGAGCCAATTCCGCACAAATGGCAGAAAAACTAATTCGATCGTGTTCCCAGCCCACAGTGCAGTTATCCATCTCAACCGAAAAATTCATGCAGACTTGGCATCAGACAATTTCTGGGCGATCGCGCGAAACTTCCTCTCTTTGTACCGGATTAGTTGTTGCCGAAATTGGCGAAATTCAGGGAGCATTAAATCAAGTTTTAGGCTTGCCAATTCAACAGGAATCTCTCAAGGTTCAACCCGGAACTATCAACATTTTACACTATCCTGCTTCCGCGAAATATCCTGTATTGCAAGCGATGAATCTCTCCGGTCAAATTAGTTAGAGATCCCTTGAAATTATTTCCATCACCAATTACCCACAATGAAAATTTTAGTCACAGGCGCAGCAGGCTTTATAGGGTACCATTTAGCCCAAAGATTATTGTCCCAAGGTGAACAGGTTTACGGTATAGACAACTTAAATGACTATTATGATGTCAATCTCAAAAAAGCGCGTTTGGCTCAACTCCAGCCGCATTCAGAATTTACTTTTCAGCAGTTAGATTTGAGCGATCGCACTTTAGTATCCCAACTCTTCCAAAATCAAACATTTGACCGAGTTGTCCACCTCGCAGCCCAAGCTGGTGTGCGCTATTCCCTGGAAAATCCCCATGCTTATGCAGACAGCAACCTAATGGGATTTTTGAATATCTTAGAAGGTTGTCGTCACAGCAAAATCAAACATTTAGTCTTTGCTTC
The DNA here is from genome assembly GCF_020738035.1 of Microcoleus sp. PH2017_28_MFU_U_A. Classification (NCBI taxonomy): domain Bacteria; kingdom Bacillati; phylum Cyanobacteriota; class Cyanophyceae; order Oscillatoriales; family Microcoleaceae; genus Microcoleus; species Microcoleus sp. PH2017_28_MFU_U_A. Next base: position 35,656 of record NZ_JAEQCX010000101.1, on the reverse strand, counting down.
TTCCAGTTCCGTTTATGGCAATAATACCAAGATTCCCTTTGCTGTTAGCGATAATGTGGATCATCCCATATCGCTTTACGCCGCCACAAAAAAAGCTAACGAATTGATGGCTCATTCCTACAGCCACTTGTACAACTTGCCAATGACGGGATTACGCTTTTTTACAGTGTATGGGGCTTGGGGACGACCGGATATGGCATATTTTAAGTTCGTAAAGGCGATCGCGGAAAACAAACCCATTGATGTTTACAATTTCGGCAAAATGCAGCGCGACTTCACTTATATTGATGATGTCATTGAAGGAGTTGTGCGAGTCATGGAAAAGCCTCCTCAATCCAATTCAGAAACATCAAGCACCGTTCCCTATAAAATTTACAATATTGGCAATAATTCCCCAGTGGAATTGCTGGCATTTATTGAAGTAGTTGAAACGGCAATGGGCAAAAAAGCGGTTAAAAATTTGTTACCAATGCAGCCTGGTGATGTACCTTCTACCTATGCAGATGTAGATGATTTGATGGCGGATGTAGGGTTTAAGCCTAGTACCCCGATAGAACAAGGCATCCATCAATTTGTAGAGTGGTATTTAGACTATTACGGCGGTGCAACCCCCAACTCGCACACTCAAAGTGTGACAAACATCAAATATCCGCCCGAGGGCGATCGTCTCGCCACAATTTAAGCAGAAAAAATATTCACTAATGCGTTTTTCAATTGAAGCGCATTAGTGTTCCCCTATTGTTTGAGTAAGATTTTTTTCCGATAAATCGCGCAAATTACTCAATTCCAAAGACTCTTGTTTGACGCGACAAGCCATAGATGCTAACTGCAAACTCATAAAAGCATTCAAATCTTCCAAATCCCACTTGGCTGAGGCAAAAAGATGCTGCATTTGATTTTCCGCTTCCAAACTTAGATAGCCAGCGGCAATAGCTTCCTGTACAACTTCACGAATCAGCAGGATCTAATTTTTCCTTACGAAATCGGATAGCAGTTAGTAGGGTGCGTCGCCACCCAAAATCTCTGACTTGCATATCGACAATCTGATAGCGACGCACCTATAGCGGTTCTCAAAAAAGTGAGGTATGCCCTATGCCCTATGCCCTATTCCCTATTCCCTATTCCCTATTCCCCGTTCTCACCTTTCTGAGAAAGGCTATATGCGATCCAAGATAAACAAACCAACACAAATTTTGTACTAAAATTATGTAAAAATGATATTAAAATACAGCCACATCGTATCAGCGAAGTAGTGTTTCCCGCACTCGGTTCGCCGATGACAGCAAGGCGTTTCCCCTTACTTTTAGGGCTGTCGCTGTTAGCACCGACATGAAGTTCAAACCTATTGTAAAAAATCACAAATTCACCTGCATTGTTGGACAATTGACCGAGTTTGGCATCGTCAATTTAATCTCCTGGTTAGATCCAGTTTCAGGATTGGGGATTGGTATGGTTTGCTTGGTTTGGCATATTTTCCAGGATATTAGAGAAGAAGACGAAGAAGACAGGGATAGTCACTCCAAATAGGTTCGTAGTAAGGACTTTAGTCCTCCGTTGGATCGTCGCAGCAAATTTCATGGGGTGCATTTTGGTTTGACAAATATGTGCGTAGGGGCGAATCCGTGGAATCAATCCCAAATCGAAAATCTAAAATCCTCTCTTCCCCCGAATTTATCCGTGGGGTCGCCTCTAAAATCTAAAATCTAAAATCTAAAATCTAAAATCGATTGACCTCCGTCAATATGAAATTATAACTAATAACTGATATGCGGTCATGCGATGCGAGAGTCCTCTTCAAAACCCAGATGCACCCATTTCATATCATCGCGGGCGGGAACTCTGAGAACCGCCTCTACAAATGTGAAATCTGCTGTATTAGCTTCCGAAAGGGCGATCGCACTTCTCATCAATGATATGCTTGAGCTAGGGATTAGGGCGCAATTAATGTGAATACCTTCAAACTTACTCATTCAAGACCAGAAGAGCGCAAACTACTTACTTGTTTACCAGCCTAAAGATGATAAATCGGAGTATTTAGCTCTAGCGGGTTACAACCAAGAAAATTGGCAAATTCTCAAGAGAGATATAATGGAAGCTGTAGAGGGTGCTGAAGTGGCAGAAGTTACCTCTACAGGTTGGGGTACTCGCTTTAAAGTCAAAATTCAGTGGTATGGCCCTAACAATCGATTAGTTAAAGTTGTTACTATCTGGCAACAAGATGAGGCATCCGAGATGGTTAAATTTATCACCCTTTATCCTGACAAGTCATAGGGAGGCTCAACAATGACAACAGCAACATTATTTCAGTGGGTAAGACTCAAGCAAGATATTCCTAATAGTCCAGTAAAGAAAGGGGACACAGGAGTTGTTTTAGATTATCTGCCACCCACGAACAAGCAGCCCGAATCTGGATATACTTTAGAAGTCTTTAAAAATGGTGAAACTTTAGATGTGATTTCTGTACCGATTTCTTGGGTGACACCGCTACCTGAAATTTGGGGAGATTCTCAGCACGCACCAACTGATATTAAGGTGAAGGCTCTAGATTAGGTAAAGAAGGGCGATTCACGATCGGGATAGCTACGCGGCACTTCCGAACCCAGATTCGCCCGCACCAAACAAGAAACCCTCCCCAACAAGGAGAAGGGAGGGTGAAAAAGAGAGTTAGAAATTTAAGTTTTTTCCGAATTAACAATAATGAGTCACATCCTCGCCGCACTCATCGGCCAAATAACACAAAGCACGAAAGCGCAGCCCCACCACTTGCTCGTAAAGCGGATTTAACTTGCACAGCGGCGGAATGTAAAATAAAGTGCGATCGCAAATTTTGACTTCCCGCTCAAACGGACACTGGCTGGGAATAAACTTGCACAGAAACCGAGCTAACTTTTGACTTTTAATTGCACTATTGTCAAGCCACTGTTTCAGCGGATTCAACAAGTCAAAGCGCGGCTTGTGGCCGTAAGGTTGAGGATTTGTAGCGACACTAACAGGGGTTTCTTCTTTGCCATGCCATACCCAAATTGGCAGAATTCGATCGGACTGTGTATTCTCAAATACGTTCATATTTCTCTGTTCCTCTTTTACAACGAGGTGCCAAGAACTCTTTGTAGAGCTTGTACGAGATTTTGTCTACAATAAGTACCTACAGCAGCTCGTTTTGCTTTACCGGATGAAACTTCTTGAATTAATGACTTGATCCGAGAAAAGTAGTTCCTGATTATTTTTGAGAGACGGTGTGCGATCGCAAAAGTGTCCTCATTGCCAGCCCAAGGATTTATCTATGGGGTAAAAACTCTGCCTTAAACCTTAAACCTTCAACCTTCAGTTAACTCTCCTTTTGTACTTCCTCTACGATAATGACGCATCGAGGTCAATAATTCCCTGCGTGAAAATGCGGAATTTTCAATCAAAGTTATAATAGTTTCAAATAAGCACGGCGCTGCAAAAAACCCTGAAACCCAGCGCCCACTGTCGCTGCGTGCGTGAATCGTAGCTATCCCGAGCGTGAATCGGCCAGAAACTCCTACAATTATAAATAATCGGCATTACCGCCCTCACCACCCATGAGCAACCCAGAAACCAAATCTATCACCCGCGAATTGCAAAGCCACGTCGCCATTCTCGGCGGCTTCGTCTCCCTCCTCTGGATTATTGAGATTCTCGATGTATTCATATTTCGAGGCGCGCTGAATTCCTACGGAGTCCGCCCCCGCAGCATCGACGGACTTGAAGGCATCCTATTCATGCCTTTTCTGCACGGCAGTTTTGCTCACTTAGCCGCCAATACCCTCCCGTTTCTGACATTTGGTTGGCTGATCATGCTGCAAGAAATTAGCGACTTTTTTGTTGTCAGTGCCGTTACTGTACTCATCAGCGGATTGGGAGTTTGGCTGACAGGCGCGCCCAATTCCGTGCACATTGGTGCCAGCGGATTAATCTTTGGTTACTTCGGATTTTTGCTATTGCGGGGCTTTTTTGAACGCAGTTTTACGTCTATTATGGTATCTTTAATTGTCGGTTTCTTCTACGGCGGTTTAATCTGGGGAGTTTTGCCCTCGCAGCCTGGAGTTTCCTGGCAAGCGCATTTCTTTGGCTTTGTCGGCGGCGTATTAGCAGCTCAACTTTTGGGGCGGCAGAAACGGCAAATCAACTAGGATAAGACTTATGCTGCATCGTATTATGACCTTAGGTACGTTGTTGCGCTTCAGCGCTCATTGCTATAGAAAAGAGCGCTGAAGCGCAACTACGTACCTTACAATTGCATCCCGAAAAGTAAGACTAACTGCTTACTAATAATTCTACTTGCGCCGGCAAGCACACAGTAAAAACCGAACCGCCACCTAACTGGCTTTGAACTTGCATATCACCGCCCATCATCAAACAAAAGTGACGGCTAATAGTCAATCCCAAACCCGTGCCGCCGTACTTGCGCGTAGTTGAGGCGTCACCCTGCATAAAAGCTTGAAATAAATGCTGCATTTGTTCGGGGGGAATCCCAATACCAGTATCAGCTACGCGGAAAATTATTAAATCGGAAGGTTCTGCTATTTCTTGAGTTGTTAAGCTGTCATGTTTAACTCTTTCAATGGACAGGGTAATAGTCCCGCCTTCGGTAAATTTTGCTGCATTGCTCAGCAGGTTGAGCAATATTTGACGAGTTTTGGTAATGTCAGCATACATCACTCCCAAGTCATTAGCACAATTAACTTCAAATTTATTAAATTTTTTCTCTACCAAGGGTTCGGCAGTAGAAACTACCTCGTCAATTAAATTAACCGGGTTGAAAGTTTCTAAATAAAGTTCCATCCGCCCCGCTTCAATTTTAGAAATATCGAGAATGTCGCTAATTAAAGATAGCAAGTGTTTGCCGGCAGTTTGAATTTTGTGCAAGTCTGGGATAAAATCTTCGCAGCCCAAATCCTCGGCGTCTTCTTTGAGCATCTCGCTGTAACCGATAATGGCGTTGAGGGGAGTTCGCAATTCGTGGCTCATATTGGCTAAGAATGAGCTTTTGGCTTGGCTGGCTGCTTGAGCGGTTTGAGCGACTTGTTGGAATTCTTCTGCTAGTTTGCGTTGGGTAATGTCTTCGGCAATGCCGACTATACGGTAAATTTCTCCTGTTTCGTTGCGGACTGGAAAAGCCCGATCGCGCACCCAGCAAACTGAACCGTCGGATCGCACTACCCGATACTCCTCATCATAATCCCCCTGCACCTGTTTTTCAAAGGCAGCCTTAACGCGATCGCGATCGTCTCGGTGAATAGCATCCCAAAAAGCGTCCGGATGTGACAGCAAACTCCGATAGCTTAAATTCCATATTTTCTCGCAAGCAGGGCTCACATAAATTATCTGCTGTTGATTCGGTTCTCTAATCCAAAATACCTCATGAATATTTTCTGCCAACTGGCGAAACCGTTCCTCACTGGCGCGCAACTGATCCACAGCACGGTGAAACTCTGTCACGTCTTGAACCAGCGATGCCACCCCAATTATACAGCCCTCAGCATCAACCAAAGTCGTATTGTACCACTCGCAAAGAATAATTTTGCCGTCCTTTCTAATGTTCTCGTTAATGCTACTAATTCCTCCTTGATTAGTGAGCAAAGTTATAGATAGTTGCCTGACATACTCCTTAGCATTTTCAGGAACTATGAGATCTACTCCGTGGCGTCCCATTGCTTCCAAGCGATTGAATCCAAAAATTCTTTCTGCTGACAAATTCCAGTCCGCAACTTCAAAATTGAGATTCCATTCGATCGCCCCCAAAGGAGTTTGATAGAGGTGAAAAGCGAGTTTTTCCTGAGATAGTTTCAGAGAGCGAATTAATTGAGTTTTATCAGCAATCGCAGCTTCCACCCGCTCTTCGAGAGTAGTAAACGACTCTTCCAATTGATCTGCCATCGTATTAAAAGAGCGAGCCAGGACACCCACCTCATCCTCCCGATCTACAGACGCCATCAAGCGGGGATCTACCGCCATTGAGTCCCATTCTCCCCGCGACAAAGCCTCCGCAGCCTTGCTCAGACGCTGAATTGGCATGACAATCCACCTCGAAGTCACACATCCTAGAGCCGTCGCCACCACCAAAGCACCGAAACAGAGCAAAATTGTGTAGCGAGTGTTGGCGTTAATCGCTTCCATAAAATCGGCTTCGGGAACCGCCACCACAATCAACCAGTCGAGGCCCTTGCTGTCTGAGAGCGGTGTCACCTGTAGAAATTGTCGTTTCCCATCGATCGCAAAATCTAACTGGTAAATACGATCGATCTTGCTCAAATGCCCGAAGCGTTGTGTCAAATAGCGGGCAGTCGATCGAATTAGAACATTTTTGCTATTCGCTGCCCCAATCCGTTGTGGAACGCCTTTGCTCACAATAAATGGCGCTTCTGGAGTTGAATTTGCAACCAATTCTCCAGACCTTTCGACAATAAAAGTTTGTCCTGATTTACCAATCTTCAGTTTTTCCAAAAATTGATGAATATCAGAGAGTGTCAAATCAGAACCAAGAATTCCAAGCAGTTTATTATTCTTTCCGTAAACGGGTTGAGCAGCAGTAATTGCTAGTTTGGGAGTGTCAAAATAAGTATAAATTTTAGTCCATGTCGGCTTGCCAGCCCGCACCGGAGCTACATACCAAGGTCGGGTGCGAGGGTCGTAGTTAGGAGTAGTTTTTAAAAGCTTAGTTGCTTCGCCGAACTTAGACGGCGTGTAGCTGTGCAAATTATAGCCAGTAGACTTATTAGAAATCCTAATTTGCAAATTGCCATCGTCAAGCCTTTCAACTCCCGTAAAAATTTTTTGTTCGGAGCCGAATTGAATGTAGCTAATTGTATTAAAGGTTTCGAGTTGTTTGGAGAAGTAGCTGAGTAAACTGGCTTCATCCTGCACGTTCAAAATACCCAGACGGATGGCATCGAGATTGAGTTGATTGATTTGGTGCGGCCTTTCGATATAACTATAAATGTGTTGCTGGATGCGCGATGTGACTTCGGCCCGCAGTTGCGCGGCAACATCGTTGACAGCTATGCGCCCGTGGCGCAGGGACAGCCACCCCGTCAGCCCCACCGCAGCGAAAGTCTGGATGGCAAAAGGCACTACAAGGACGAGGCGAATTGGCACTTGGCGCGACATTTTTAAAATATGGTCGCTCAGATGTCTGATTGGCATGATGAAGCAGAAATATTACGAACCCACAAAGTTTCGGTAAAGTACAACCTGATGAGCGCAGATTTTAACGTTGAGATCGTTTTATATGGCAAAGTGCTGTTAAAAACTCTGAATCTGCCGCTAGTAACTTAATTTTTAACGACTGCCACCGTCATCTTAGCGCGATCGCGTGCTTGGTCAGGGCGATCGAGATTAATGCAGTAAGTATAAGGAAGAAGGAAGAAGGAAGAAGGAAGAAGGAAGAAGACAGACACAGCAAGCTTGAGCTTGATTCATATTTTATGTTTAATTAGGTGGATTTACTTATCACTCCTGGAATGAATGTAGGCGCTGATACTATTTGAGATTTTACATTTGAAATTGGGTAGTTTGCGATCGCACTCCCAGCATCAGAAACTGTTTTTTTTCTCGCGTCTACTTCATTGCATCCGCCAGATGCACTAAACAAGCAGGTTTCTGAGAGTCGGAGCGCGATCGCAAGTTATAAATATTTACAATAAATTCACTTGATATCTCCACAACAAGCTACTTTTGATAGAGCGCAACTTAATTCCGGCTGGGTAGAATAAGTATAGTAGGATGCAACTAGCGGAGGCATGGATGATGAACGCAGTTATTGCTACTCTTGGCACTGCTCTCGGACTGAGCTCAATTTTGATCGGTTTGACCCCGGCGGTTATCGCCCAACAAAGGCTGCAACCAGCGCCCCAAAATTCAGAAACGACTTTATCAGGGGATTCCCTCAGAACTGTGGAGGACAGAACCGTAGACTCGGACTACCAAAACTTGATTGGTGAACGAGAAACGGCGGCTAATGCTGCTATTCGGCAGCGCAGCTTGGGGGATACATTTCGCCTCAAAATCGGCCCCGAATTGGAATTTATCACTACTCCTTCCGACGCCCAGCGCCAAGGAAATCCCGTTCCTCTCCAACCCAACGACAGTGGTACAGGAGCTGGAGTTCAGCTTCAGCTAGGACTTTAGTAATTTTGAATGAATTGATGTCAAGCAAACGAGCGATCGCACAGCCCGATTTTTGAGGCTATAAGCTCTTGTGACTGCGATCGCTCGTTTCTCTGAATTTTATCACAAGTTTTGTGCGGCTTCCATCACAGGAGAGTCTTTATTCTCAATCTACAATTGGGGCTATTAAACATCAGACGCATCCCAATTAGATACGTATCTTTACAATAGCGCATAAAACTGGCGGTGAAGGTCATGGGAAAGGCTCAACTAATCGATTATTTGCGGGGGGAGTTGGCGATATCGAATTCTGCGATCGCCGTTGCTCTGAGACACGATGAACAAGATGCCGGCCAACTGCCGATGGTTCTGTGGCAGTACGGGTTAGTTACCTTGGAACAGTTAGACCTGATTTTTGATTGGCTGGAAACTCAGTCGGCTTAATAATTTAAAATTCCGAATTTTAAAATATGGATATCTGATTCCAGATTTGTGAGAAATAAAGCTTACCAAAAGATTGGGTCTAGAACCCCGTCATTATAGGACGGCTTGAATTCAAAGTCTAAAGATTACTTTCCAATCAAGTTTATAGCTACAATTGCCCATAAGCGTCATAGAATAATTCCATGATTGTACTAGAGTTCAAGTTAAAAGGCAAGCCACAGCAATACCGGATCGTAGACGAAATGATCCGCACAGCTCAGTTTGTCCGAAACAAAGCTCTCAGATATTGGATCGACAATTCCAGAGTTAAACTATCGGATTTATACAAACAATGCGCCATCATGGCGAAAGAGTTTGAATGGGCCGGAAAACTTAACTCAATGGCGCGTCAAGCTTCGGCTGAGCGTGCCATTTTTGCTATTCAACGTTTCTTTTCTAATTGCCAAGCTAAGAAACCAGGAAAAAAAGGATACCCACAATTCAAAAAAAACACTCACTCCGTAGAATACAAAACTTCCGGATGGGCGCTTTCGATCGACAAAAAATGTCTAACATTCACGGACGGTTTTGCGGCGGGTACCTTTAGGTTACTCGGTAGTCGAGACTTGCACTTCTATGCACCTACTGAGATTAAACGAGTCAGAGTAATTCGTCGAGCCGATGGTTACTACGCTCAGTTCTGTATCAATGTAGAGCGAACAGAAGAAATAGTTCCTACGGGGAAAACGATTGGCATAGATGTGGGATTGAACCATTTCTACACCGATAGTACAGGGGCAACAGCTCCTAATCCTCGGCATTTGCGTAAAAGTGAAAAAGCTTTAAAGCGGTTGCAGAAACGAGTTTCTCGGAAAAAGAAAGGATCGAGTAATCGCAAGAAAGCGATAAATAAGTTAAGCAGAAAGCACTTAAAAGTCAGTAGGCAGCGTAAAGACTTCGCCATCAAGACGGCGTTGTGCGTAGTGAAATCTAACGATTTCGTAGCCTACGAAGACCTTCAGGTGAAAAATATGGTGAAGAACCATAAGCTTGCCAAATCAATTAGCGATGCAGCGTGGTCACAGTTTGCCCAATGGTTGCAATATTTTGGGAAAGTGTACGGTAAAACAGTAGTTGCTGTAGCACCTGGGTACACTTCCCAAGATTGCTCAAGTTGTGGCAATCGCGTTCAGAAATCCCTATCGGTCAGAACTCATATTTGCCTGTGCGGTGCGGTGTTAGACCGCGACCCCAATGCAGCTTTGAATATTTTGGCTAAAGGATTGAAAGCCCGTGCAGGAATTAATTTAAATACGGTGGGGCACACCGGAATTAACGCTTGGGGACAGACCGACCTCTACCCATTGGTGGTGACATCAACGGGCAAGCCGACTGGTTGAACCAAGAATCCCTGCGCGTTCAAGCCGGGGAGTGTCAAACAAACGGTCGTCTAAATAAAAGTATAGGGTTGAGTGTTGAGGTTGAGGTTGAGGTTGATTTTTTACCTTTGGGTAAGATCTAAATATGCGATAGGGACACAGCACTGCTGTGTCCCTATTGTTATGGCTCCAGACGCGTTGACACTCTCAGGTCTAAAGACACTGAGATTCTTAAGAAATTTCGTTCTTAATATCCCTATTGCTAGGGTTCCTGGGCGCAATCCTTTTGCCAAAGAATGGTGGGCTGCTATCCTTGCCTTTCAGCAAGCTCCTCAAGCGTTTAAGGGTTTTTAGCCCTTGGTTTCGTGGAGTCCCCGCGTACCTTTAATGTATGGTAGGCATTTGCTTCTCAGGTTTGCACCTGTGTATCCATCCCATCATGCTTAGTGTAAGAGCTTTTGCCCTTTTTACACTGCCAAAAATGTTAAGAATTAAGAAAGACTCACGGCGGTTAAAACCGCCCGTGTCGCTTTCATCTCAGGTCTAAAGACTCGCTCGTTTTTCGCTTCCCGACTATTTTTTATAAAACAAGCCCCAGCAACTTTTAGGTGTGCGGGGGCTTAGTTCGATTCAATTTGGTGGCGGGAAGTGGATTTGAACCACTGACCTTCGGGTTATGAGCCCGACGAGCTACCAGGCTGCTCTATCCCGCGTCGCTTTATATCTATCTATTCTCAAAAATCAAACCCTGCATCCTCAAAGATTGCAGGGCTTGTTTCAAGTTGGTGGCGGGAAGTGGATTTGAACCACTGACCTTCGGGTTATGAGCCCGACGAGCTACCAGGCTGCTCTATCCCGCGTCGTTTTGTCTACTCTCTAATATAAACACATCTTTCTGGAAATTGCAACCCCTCAATCAAAAAAACTTTTGAGGTTGTGGTAGGGGTTGCTGAAATTGGCGAAGAAGTATCGATCGAAGAGGGGGAGAGGGGGAGAGGGGGAGAGGGAGAGAGAGGGAGGGGGAGAGGGGGAGAGGATTTTTGATCTGGTTATTTAGATCTACAATTTAAATGCAGAAAAACTTAGAGCATCGAAACTTCGCCGACTACCTCCAAACGCTTAAAATCGCTGAGAGTCAGGTAAGTATCCGAAAGAGTTTCGGCGATCGTCGCAGTAATCCAGCCCAACTGCTTGAGCAAGTGAATCGCCACAGCAAATTTAGCGCGCTTTCCTCCATCAGTTACCTTAATTGCCAAACCCATACCTTCGCCAACCCGGCCAATACACTGAACTCCCTCAGCACCGGATTTGCTCACCAATTCGCCTTGAGTCAAGCGCATCAGTTCCGTGTCAAATCTCCCCTCACCAGCAACCATCATCGGGTGATGAGTCATAGCGCGGACAATCCGCTCCATATCCACATTGTCGCCGGAGGCTAATTTAGCGTACAAAGACGCCATTTGCCCCAACTGCAACAGATAGGTAGGAGCGCCGCAGTCGTCGCGAGCGCTGATAAACTCTTCGGCAGGCATGGCCAGCAAGTCAGCCACTTTGCCCAAAATAAGCTGCTGGACGGGATGTTTGCGCCGCAAATAAGTTTCTAGAGGCCAGTGCAGTTGCTGACAGACAGCCAGCATTCCGGCGTGTTTGCCAGAACAGTTGTATTGCAGGGCGCTCTTTTTGCCTTCAGGAATGGGGCATTGAAGTTTAGATGGGTCAATGTCGCAGCGCCACAGAACGTTAAACACCTGTCGCGATTGCTCGATCGTACCTTGATGAGAACTGCAAATAATCGCTAAATCTCGATCGGTCAATTCGTAGCGTTCCAAAGTGCCGCTCGCCGTCACAGCCAAAGCTTGAAAAGGTTTGAGTGAAGAACGGACAAATGTCGCCGTTTCCGAGTTACCGGCAACGGAAAGAACGCGGCCGCGTTTGTCGCAAACAGCGGCTTGGGCGCGGTGCTTCGATTCCGGAATACCTTCGCGCAGCAGTGTGACTTCGAGTTCGGGAGCTTGGGTTCGTTTTCCCCTTGTCATATCAATTTTAGATTTTAGATTTTAGATTTTAGATTGGGGTGAAAGAAGTCTTGAGTTGCCAGTTGTGAAGTTAATCTTTTGGTGATTGTTTGTAACTCAAAACTATCGGGCGGGCAGAAAACTGCGCCGCCCCTACGACTCAAAACTTCCCTTTTACCATGAACGATTACACAAAACTCCAAATTAGTCCCCCGCCAACCAGCAATACTGTCAAACCATAAAATGTCTGCCGCAGACGCCTGAGAATTGGTTCTAGTTCGTAGTTGACTATCAATTGGTCTTGAGCTAAAACTTCGGGAGTTTTAGGCCAAGATTGACAATCGTACCAGCCAGACTCTTCGTAGACGACTGTGGGATTGGAAAGTCGCGATCGCACGTAGAACCAACCCAAGTAAAGCCGCAGCAAAGCTAATCCTAGAATAAAACCGGCACCAGCGGCAGCGCACAGGGCAAACTGAACTGGATACTTCAGCGGAGCAAAGCTGGCTGCTGCTAAGGGCCCGGATACCAAGCAACTCCAACCCCATACCCAAGCAAGTTTTGCCAGATATGCGGGCAAATCGAGAGTTACCCAGCTAAAAAACCAGGATTCTGTAAGTTCTTGATATTCATTAACCGGGCGTTGTTCCTGGGGAACAGGACAAATAGAAACAGAAGTGTCTTTCACATTAGCGATCCTCTCGGCGCGGTGGAAAATTCAATGCGTTCGGCGTGTCCCCAGAACGCTTCTAAATTGTAAAATTCGCGCTCTTGAGGTTTCAAGATGTGGATAATCACGTCGCCGTAGTCCATGACGACCCAACTGGCGTCTGATAGCCCTTGTGTACGCAGCGGCAAGCGTCCCCATTCTTCTTCTACTTGGTCGGCGATGGCTTGGGAGATGGCTCGTACCTGGACGTTGGAGAATCCGGTGACGATCGCAAAGTAGTCAGCGAGATAGCATACTTCTGCGACGCCCAGCAATACAATATCAACTGCTTTGCGGTCATCGGCAGCTTGTGCAGCGGTCAATATCAGGCCGCGGGCTTCGTCTGGGATGGTGGCGTCGGTTACTGTGGACTGGGCCCGGGAGTATTCGAGTTGGGTTAGATCTGACATTAAGTGTTTAAGTTCCTAATTGATACGGTAAGGGGGAATTGGTGCGCTATTGGCTTTCGGTTGTTGGCAGTTTGAGACTGGAAATAGGAGTTAAATTCAAGCCAAAAGTAAGTACAGGATTGCTGGTAAATTTTACGTTTAACTTGTGATTTGTTCGATCGACTTTCCCGTCGATTTTCCTATTTCGGGCGATTCCGCGCGGGCCGTTTGCAGCGCCCAATTCCGCGTAAGTACGGTGCGCGGGTGAATGTAGCAGCGAGTTTCTAGCAAATATTTGAGAGAATGATCGCTAGTTTGCCACACGGCTGCATAAAGATTTTGGACGCTTGTCTCGCGCAGTGCTTCTAGTTCGGCTGTGTTGCCGCGGCTGGGTTCTATAGTGTCTGCTATAAATACGGTACAACTGAGCTGGCTCATGTTTGGTCTGCCGAGGGTATGATTGGCGATTGCGTCCAAAATTTCTCGATCGACCACCCCGAATTCGTCTCTAGCGACGATCGCGCTCGCGTCTGCGTGCAGCAAATGCGGGTGTGCTTCCAACACTGAGTCTAACTCTAAACCTTCGTTCTGAGCCATTTGCAGCAGCATTTGGGGTTTGAAGTATTTTGCCAAGTCGTGCAACAATCCTGCCGATCGGGCTTTTGCTTCGTCGAGGCCGTAATGGCGAGCCAAGTCTCCTGCTGTCTGTTCGACTCCGAGGATGTGTGTGATGCGGGCGGCAGGAACGCGCTGTGTGAGCCAAGCTAGGACTTTTTCGCGATCGAGTGCAAGTGTCAAATATTAACTCCCAAATTGTAGGATCTACTATTTTAGCGTTTTCTTTTAATAGACTGCGGTGTAGGGCTGACAGGGGTGCGGTGGCTTGTGGGATGGGGAGGGGTGAAGGGGGCGATCGGTTCTACCTAAACCCTTCAAAAATCTGTTAAAGTCGGTGGCTGTAACGACAAATTGTAGTTACCATAGACATCTGGCAAAAAGACAGTCAAGAACAGGCAGGATGCCTGTTCCACAATAATTATGCCAGAAGTCTAATATTTAGTAACAATCAATGAACAACGAATTTACTTCGAGCAAATCTCAAACTGACTGGCAACGCCTAGATGCCATGACTGATGAAGATATTGATTTCTTTGATTGCCCTGAAATTACGCCTGAAACGTTTGCCAAAGCATTAGTTCGGCGAGGCTTACCCAACCCTAAGACGAAAGCTCAAGTGACCTTACGCATTGACCGTGATGTTTTGGAGTGGTTTAAATCTCAAGGTCGAGGTTATCAAACTCAGATTAACACGTTACTGCGAGAATACATGAAAGCCCATCAATAATGGATTTGCTATTTTTTGTATCGTTCTCATTTATTCTACTTTTAATCAGTGCCATCAAAGGTTATTTTATAGTTGCTCCGCTTCTAGCTTCGATGGCAATTTTGACGGTCATTTTGTTGCGGAGGGGATTTCCGCTAAAAACCTTAATCAAAATGGCTGTTGCTGGCAGTCAAAAATCTTTTTCAGTCATCGCTATTTTACTTTTAATCGGCGCAGTCATGGCTGTGTGGATGGCTGCGGGGACGGTTCCGGTTCTGGTATATTGGGGAATTAAATCGATCGACCCTCAGTATTTCATTTTTTGGGCGTTTATCTTAACCAGCGTTTTTTCTGTACTGCTGGGAACATCTTTTGGTGCTGCGAGTACGATCGGCATTGCTTTGATGATAATCGCCAACGGCAGCGGTGTAAATCCGAATCCGATCGCCGGGGCGATTGTAGCGGGAGCTTATGTGGGCGATCGGTGTTCTCCGATGTCTTCGAGCGCTATTTTGATTGCGATCGTTACCAAAACCGAAATTTATACCAATCTCAAAAATATGGCGGTGACGGGCTTATTACCGCTGCTCGTTTCCAGCTTGTTGTATTTAATTTTATCGGCTTTTAATCCCGTCGAACTTTCGGGCAACAATTTGGCTTTGGAACTAGGCACAGCCTTCAATCTTAATTCGATAACTTTGCTCCCAGCCTTGACAATTCTCATACTTTGTGTACTGCGAGTCGAAGTCAAAATCGCGATGGCTGTTAGTATCATTACCGGAAGTGCGATCGCCTTTTTCGTTCAAGGTTATTCGCCGATCGAGATTCTGCAATTTGCGATCGCAGGATTTAAATTAGAATCAACTTCTAGTTTAAAAGATATTGTAGCAGGAGGAGGAATTTTGTCTATGGCAAAAGTTTCATTAGTTGTAGTTGTCTCGACAGCATTTGCTGGCATTTTTGCCGGCACCAGAATTTTAGAATTTGTGGAAGTGTCTCTCAATAAAGCTCGAACCAGAGGAGATTTATTTTTTGCCACAAGAGTAATTAGCATTTTTTCAGCAGCCTTTGGTTGTACCCAGACGATCGCAATTATCTTGACCCATCAATTAGTGGAATCAAAGTACCGCCAACAAAAATTAGATGATTATCAACTTGCTGTAGACTTAGAAAATACCGCTGTTGTGATTTCCCCCTTAATTCCTTGGAATATTGCAGGATTAGTTCCAGCAACTGTCTTGGGTGTCAATTCGGATTTTATACCCTATGCGTTTTATTTATATCTGATTCCTTTATTTAATTTGATTCAACTGAAACTGGCTAAGGCACCTCATAAAAATTAACCAAAATTAAGAGATATCTTACATTCATTATCTCGCTTTTCTTAAAATTATCGGTGTTCATCTGTGTTGCGTCGGGAGCATCTCAGTTTTGCATCTGTAGTGCTGTCCCCGCTCGCGTGCTGATTGATATAGCAGGCGAGCGGGGACGCTCGCACTGCAATAAAAAATGCTTCTTGCAAAAATGAGATGCTCCCTGTTGCGTCTGCCTTAAATCTGCGATCGATCGCAGATGTATGCAATTGCTCGTCTACTTTGGCAGCGGTTGCAATATTTTCTCAGCATGACTTGCCGCCACCGCCGCAAATAAAGCCTCATAATGATTCAAAGCTTCCTCAAATCCGTAATTCTCCACAGCATACTTTCTACCTTGCTCGCCCAACGCATCCACCCGATCGCGATTTAAGAACAAATCCTCCACAGCATCAGCCAAAGCCTGCGGATCTTCCGGCGCTACCACCACCCCGCCACCGCTTTGCTGCACTGCTTTATGCGCCGTACCAGTTTCGGGAACGGACGCCAAAATTGCCCGACCGCTCGCCAGCAGCACTTGAATTTTTGAAGGCATATTAAAGTTAGTTACCCGGCGCTTTTGTACGACTAAACTAACATCCGCAGCAGCTAACATTTCGGGCAATTTTTCTCGCGGTTCAAACGACAGTAACATTACATTAGTAGCTTTGTAAGTTTCGCAATCTTTTTGCAAGCGCGTCAGTGCTGTTGATTCCCCCACAATTACAAAAGCAATTTCAGGTATGTGCTTCAAACGGGTCGCTGCTTTGACCACTGTTTGTAAGCCTTGGGTAAGGGCAATATTTCCAGCATAAAGAACCACAAACTTGCCATTTAGTTTGTGGGTTTCGCGAAAGGGGTTATTTTCTTTTGGTAAAGGGCGGATGAAATTGACATCAACCCAATTCGGAAGGCAAACTATTTTTTCCGGGGGTACTCCCTGAGAGTGCAATTTGCTGACAAAACCGCTGTCGATAACGCTGACTTGGCTGGCTGTGCTGTAGGCAAATTTTTCTAAGGCGTCCGCAATCTGAATTAGCAGTCCGTTTTTTTTCACCAAGCCGACGCGCACTGCTGCTTCTGAGACGATATCCTGTACGTTGAGGACGATCGGGATATTGCGAGTCCAGCCGTAAAAGGCCACTGGAACGCAAATCGGTAAAGGTGGCATTGTTGAGAAAATCACGTCGGGACGCCAGCCTCTGAATGCTTGGACGGCGCTGGATACGACAAAACTACCGTCTAGCAAAAGTCGGTCTAGCAGGCTGGGGTGAGGGCCGTTGACGCGCAGGTAACTCCGCTGAATAGTGACGCCGTTGTGTTCTTCGGTGAGGTAAAATTTGCCCCGATATTGCGGATAAATTCGCCGCTGGGGATAGTTGGGCATTCCGGTGACGACTCGAACTTGGTGCCCTCGCTTGACTAGGCCTTGGGCTAGTTCTGTCATCAAGGGGGCAATGCCGATCGGCTCTGGATAGTAGTTATAGGAATAAATTAGAATACGCATAATATATTTAGTTTGAAGCAAATAGTCCTGCCGCTCCTCTACTCGATCGTCCACCCGGTGAATTGCTGAGGAGGTGGTTGGGTGTCAGGGAGCATCGCAGGGGCGGCGCCCGGCCCTGCCGACGATCGCCAGAAGCCGCCCAGGGGAGGGCCCTGCCGGCGCCCTCAGGTAAGGTTTTTCCGCATTACCAGGCAGTTGGAGCGATCGTCGGTACGGATATAGTGCAGCTCGTCGGTGAGCTTGTACATAAACACCAGTCCCCTTTCTCCTTCTCTATCCAACGGATCGCGCTGCTCTTGCAGGATCGAGCGCAGCTTTGATTCCAGGTTGAAGGGTTGACCTCTGTCCCAAATCCTAATTTCTAAGTAGTCTGCAAACACTTTTACGTCAATGTCGATCGGCGTCTCGGGGGGCAAGTTCTGGTGAGCATGGCGGACAGCATTTGTAAACCCTTCATTAACAATCAGGCTGCACTGCCACCACAAGTCCTGTGGTATCAGCGGCAGAACAATATTCTCCAACCATTCCGAAACTTGTGTCAGAGCGTTCAGGTCTGTTGTAACCTGAAGGTCAAACTCGGCAATTGGTTGCTCGTCTTTCATTTTTCTTCTCCCTGGTCGCCCCCCACCACCGCTGTAGCCAGCGCAGGTTGGAGAGGAAAAGGAGGGCAAGGTCTTGGCAACATATTAGTTTAGTCAAGCTTGAATTGAAGAAGCCCGTTTTGCCTCAAGGTGAGCATTCCTTTCGCACCATTTACTCGATCGCGAAAATGAGAGACTTCCGATACTGTAACCCGCTTCGGTAGGACGTTTAAATCGGAAAATTTCCCGACTCAGCAGCTTGCGATGAGTTATTTCAGCTTCGACCGTGTTAGCAGTCGGTACTTTTCTCAACACACCTGAGTTCTTGTCGTCCTCGAAAACCCTGCTGGAGTCATTCGAGTACGACCTCGAACTCGCCAATTGCTAATTAATGCTCCGATCGCAGAGCTGGTAAATAGATGCACATTTTCTGTGTGAATTTTAACACTTAATACTAACGTAAGTATCGCGATCGATCGCCTACTTGACTAAGTATCAAGTTCGAGTTCCGGCTGTCGAGAAATCAACAGCAACTAAAATTTCAGCAATCGGTTGTTGACCGCTCTACATAGCGCCACTATTTTTGTTAAACAGCACAGTTATGGTTTTAACAATTAGTTTCAGGTCATACATCAGGCTCCAGTCTTGTTGGTATTTTAAATCTAAACGGATGACATCTTCAAAATCGCGGACTTTAGAGCGACCGTTGACTTGCCATTCGCCTGTCATTCCAGGTTTGACATCAAAACGCTGCCACTGAGGGACTTCGTAGCGCTCAACTTCGTCTGGAGTAGGCGGTCTGGTGCCGACTAGACTCATTTCGCCTTTGAGCACGTTCCAAAACTGTGGCAGTTCGTCGAGACTCGTTTTCCGCAAGATGCGTCCGACTTTGGTAATCCGCGGGTCGTTGTCATTTTTGAAAAATGCGCCAGAAGCTTGGTTTTTAATTTCGGCTTTCATGGCTTCGGCATTAGTACACATCGATCGAAATTTCCAAATCCGAAATCTTCTGCCCATCCAGCCGCAGCGGGTTTGTGCAAACAATATCGGGCCCGGATCGTTAATCGTGATGGCTGCCGCTATGGGTACAAACAAAATTCCTGTAATTATCAAACCGACGATCGCCCCAACGACATCTATCACCCGTTTCACCAACGACTGCACCGAGGGATGCGTCATCGGTAGCTGATTGTCGGAGGGGTGTGTCTCTATGGGAGTTGACGTTGCAGAAGGCTGCTCGATTGTCAGCACTTGATCTAGGCTGGTGAGAGCAAATACTGCCATCACCTGTGGCTTGAGGCTTCGGAGCACCAAGTCGCTGCCGCGCTGTTTGGAAAATTTCAGATTGCTGACTAAAGCACCGATCCCGCTACTGTCAATGAATGTCGTCTGACTGAAGTCTAGGACAATTTTGCTGGGAACGGTGTTTTCAGAGAAAAGTTGCTGGCAGGTTGTCTTGAAGTTTACGGCTTCAAGTACGCTCAAGCGCACGGGTATGTGAACCGAGGGAATCTCGTCCAAGTATGTAACCCGAAAATCTGTCTCTGGGGTTTGGCTGACCATGAAGTCCTAGTTTCAAATTTCAAGCTGATGTCTTTAGCCTATTGTGTCCTAGCCGCTCCACGTTTACCAAATATTGTTCCGATCTAAAGCCCAGCTTTATACAAACTTTACAAAAGCGCCCGAAAATGTGGCCGCCGAGCCTCGCCATATCACAGGTCAGGGTAGACTCAAGTCTACCGGTCATCAACCCGTCCAAGTTTTGGCGGAAAAATTTTGAACCCATCAGCTACCCAACTGTCCGGGCTGGAAGTATCTCATTTTTGCAAAAAGGATTTTTTTTAGTGCAGTCGCCGCTCTGGTGCTATACATAGCACCAGAGCGGGGACTGCACAAAGGAATGAGAATTAAATAACTTACAATTTTTATTGTTGTTGTGGGATGGGCGTCCCGCCCGTCCTTTCTGGACAGGCGGGACGCCCATCCCACAAATATGTGTAAATTATTTAATTCGCGATCCTAAGAATGCCAAATTGAGATGCACCCCCGGGCTGGAAGTATCTGTCAAATCCGAATCAAGATTTTTGTGGATTCAGAGCGATTAATCTTGTCGTTAAGAATTTTCGAGCCTGTCTTGCAGGGGGAAAGTTACCGCAGCGAACAGCTAAAAGTTAACGGTTAACTGTGTAACAGGAATGTCAACAGTTAACCGTTAACTGGAAAACTCCGCACCAGAAGTCAGAGGAGTAGGTCAAGAATTGTAGACGTTTTCTGACTGGGAGGTTTCGCGGCTGATGGGTTGCACTTTGGCTTTGGCTTTGGCTGCGTTGCGTTTCAGGGCCTGGAGACGAGCTTCGTATTTAGCCCGTTGAGTTTTTTTGGAGGTTTGCTCGATTAAGGTTTTTAAGGCACTACCGAGGCTTTTATAAGCGTTTGGCAGAGTGTAGCCGAAGCGAGTGGCGAGGGTGAGAGCTTTTTCGTCAGCGTCTACTGCTTCTTTTAAACTTTTGTCTCCGTTGTTTTTTTGGTAAAGTCTCCAGCCGGAGACGCCGCACAAAGATAGGGCCAGTACCAGCAGCAAGCCGTCTTGCACCCAAAGTTCGCCGACGGCGCCGCCTAAACCGATCGCCAGAGCAGCCATTTCCCAACCGTCTCTGGGGATGGTGTCGTTTTGGATGCGGGCGACTTCATGCCAAAATAGGAGGTTGCGCTGATCCATTGCTAGCTGTTCCCAGCGGATCAGGTCTATCTGTATTTCTACCTGGTCTTTGCCTATTTCTTCGCTACGGATTAGGGTGGGATTAACTTCTATTGTTTTTTCTACTGTTACCCAACTTTGGAGTTCTGGGGGCAGTATATTTTTCAAGCGCCGGATCTCACTCATCTCGGCTCTTGCTGTAGAGGTTGCATAGGATGTCATAGCTCCGGCCTATTGATTTTCCAAAGGTTAATATGTGTCTATTTCTGGAGTATAGCAAACCTTGAATCCAAATATAGCCGAGCTGTGGGTGTCGATCGACCTTTTGGCAATTTTATTTGATTTTAGTCGTTGTGGGCGATCGATTTCTTCCGACTATTTCATCAACGGTTGAATTTCCTGCCGCAATTTCGACCAAGCCACCAAAACTTCCGGCTTAGAAGTAATCCCTTTTTGAACCAAAACAACTCCGTCCAATACTTCAGCAATTCCGTAAGAACCGTTCCGCAGAGCTTCGTCTGTAAAACGCACTGCCCCCCTAACTCTACCCCGATCCAGCGGAACTTTTAAATTATGCTGCTGCAACTGCCACAAATCTAACAGCGCATAATCGACATCGACTACCTTTCCCTCTTCATCTCGAAACTGCATCACTTCTAAACGGATGAGGTTTCTGCGACCCGAAAGGTGAGAAACTATGTAACCGCTTGTCGAAACGCTAGCAGCTTGCGGAATCAATTTTAGCACGGTTTGCAGGTCTGTGGCGTGTTCTAATTGCTCCGGCAAGGATTGATAAACCAAAGGATTAAAAGAATAAGGCGACAGAAAATACAAAGCCCCATAGGGATTGGAAGTCAAGGTAAATAATAGCGACAATCCAATACATCCAATCCAAAAACGGTGCAGCCTCGGTTTAAATCTTTCTGGATGTTCCGACCACCATAAAATTACAGCATAAACCAGTAAAGGAATCACGCTTAAGGTATAGCGAGTATTGATAGAAGTCGCTGATTTATTGTAAACTTGCACCAGCAGAACCAGCAAAGGAAAGCTTGACATAATCCAAGCTGGCAGCGAAACAACAGGTATAAATGCCAGCGGCAGCCACAAACCTAAAATAAACCTGATCCGCCTTTCTAAATCGTTAAAAAATACCTCAATTATAATTTGAGGTTGGGTAACAATCCCCCACAGCAGTTCCAGCGTAGACGGATTTTCTGTTTTGACGAATTTCCTAAAAAAATTAGCTAAGTAAAGCCGGGAATTGTCATCAGAAAACATGGGCATCACAACATTGGTAATCAGCGAAACATAACTAAAACTCAACACGCACAGCGCTATTCCGGCTCGCAGATAGCGGCGGCTTACTATTAAATAAGCTCCGATTCCGAACAAACTAATTCCAGTTTCTTCGCGAATTCCTAACGTCAGCGCTGCAAAAATCCAAAACCACACCCACTTTTGCTTTTCTAAAGCTAACAGCAAACTAAATATAAATAGAGGAAGTTGGCAGTGTTCGTAAAAATTTCCCAGCGTCGGGCCTATTACACCATTTGCTCCGTAATAACTGGCTACTATCATTACCGACAGGGGAACAGATAGATAATGTCTTGCTAAAAGATACAAAACTATTCCGGCGACGGCGATTAAAGCTACTTGCAAAACTATCAGGGTAACAGGGGATGGAAACAAGGCATAAATCGGCATCCAAATTAGAAAATTGATAACGAAGTGTTGCCCTAAATGGATGTAAGATGGAGATGACAGTTGTCTGTCTATCAGCGAGGCGCTGGAGGCGCCTGATGACAGGGAACTTTGAAAGAATCTGCCGTGTATGCTGTTCCAAAATACTTGGTTAAATAGGCCGTGATCGTAGGATGCTAAGAAGCTTTCGTAGCGAATTATGCTGAAAGTTAAAACTAATATAAAAAAAATCGCTGCTAGGATTGTAACTTGACGAAATCCTGTTTGATTGTTCCACGAGTCGAGAGGTTTGAATTTCATATTTTTTACTGCACCGATATTTTTTCTAAGGTTGATAGGACTTATCGACAAGTTGCCAGAAACCGGGTTTTTCGCCAAAATACTTGGCTCAAACCCTTAATAAGAGTTGAAAAACCCGGTTTCTTTAGTCGGAGCGATCAAGCCCTGGTTGACTGAAGTTGTGCTTAAATTCGGAAATAGAAATAAATTTGCCTTGGGTTTTAAGCTTGGTAAGGTATTTTTCGAGTTTATCAACCATTTTGCTGCCTGAGTCTTTTTTGACATAACCGGGTAATTTAAACTGGGAAATATCAGTGAATTCCCAGGGGTGAAAGTAGATGTTCAGATACGAGTCTGTTTCTAGCGTTAGCTTGGTTGCCAATTGTATCATTGACAGAGGAAAGTTTTTAAAGCTCAACCAAAATAACGGAAATCGGATCATAGGAGTGACTGAAATGGGAAGGTTGAGCAGTTTATTCGTATAATATGCAGTTCTGGATTTAGATAGATTATTGTATCTGCCGGGGATGTAAGTAGGATTCATTGAGGAGTTGTATTCGTAGCCTGCTTTTTCTATTTCTATGTCGTCAACTGGCTGAAGTCTTGCCATCCTGAATCCAGTGACTTGAGTATTCGTTATTTCTTCTAAGGTTTGCTTTGATTTTTGTAAATCTTCGAGGCTAAATTGAGAGTGGTAAAAGCCGTGGGAGGCGATTTCGTGGTGTTTTGATAGTTCTCTGATTGTATCTCGGTTGTTGAGTGCAAAGTTGGCTGTCACAAAAAATGTGGCTGTAATCTCTAATCTGTCGAGAAGTGATATAATATTTGACAATCCTCGGCTAGATATTTCAAATTTGATTTCCTCTTCCAGGTGTTGACCGTATTCTTCGGGGATGTCAAATTCTTCTAGATCAAAACTCAACAATATTGATTTATTCATAGTAGCCTGCGCGGTCGTTGTATCTAATTTTAAACAAGCTGATCAGCATTTTTAGGGAATCTTTAAGTATGTTGACTTGAGAAAGTTTGTAGAGATGTTCTTGTGAAACTCGGGCGGGTATCTCACCAGTTGTATATCCTTTTTTGTGAGCTAAAAACAGCA
The DNA here is from genome assembly GCF_020738035.1 of Microcoleus sp. PH2017_28_MFU_U_A. Taxonomy (NCBI): domain Bacteria; kingdom Bacillati; phylum Cyanobacteriota; class Cyanophyceae; order Oscillatoriales; family Microcoleaceae; genus Microcoleus; species Microcoleus sp. PH2017_28_MFU_U_A. The sequence goes on along the minus strand of NZ_JAEQCX010000101.1, from coordinate 12,061 downwards.
GTTCTGCATCAAAGGAAAACCCGGTAATTGTTTGTCTTTTAAATATTTCTTGGGCTGGTATTTTCTTGAAGCCTTTGAGTCCGGCTTGCATATCTCTATATGGTAGATTCAGGATGGCTCGGGAAATTAAGTTAAATATTTTGCCAGCTATTTTTCTGAGTAAGGTAAGATTTCGGAAGTTGTCTCGATCGAGATTTCGGCAACCAATTACGACATCAAATTTTTCTAATTTTTCTACTAAGGGTTCGAGATGTTCGAGGGAGTATGCTAAGTCGCCATCCATGAAGCAAATGCAGTCGGCGTCTGCATCTTCGCATCCTTTTTTGACGGCATACCCTTTGCCTTGACGGTTGCTGTAAGAAATTAGTTTTATGTGATGTGTGGGAAAAGCTTTGAGTTTGTTTTCTATAATTTCCAGTGTATTGTCGGTCGAGCCGTCATTAACAATGATAAAATTGTAAGCATAATTTTTTTGAGTAAATTCTAAAATTCTGTTAAAGGTTTGCTCTATGCAATTTGCTTCGTTGTAAACAGGCAGAATTACTGCGATTTTCATCATTGTTGTTCGATCGCGCTTTCGCAGAAGTATGCTACCACCTCGGGCAAGAAATCACAAGTACAGGACATCAGGTGTCAAAAAGTTAGCCAACAATAAATCTTGTCAAGTTTGAAGGGGGCTGCGGAAAAAGTACGATCGCCATAAATTGTATCATGGTAGGCTTGACCTAGCTCATCTTTAGGGGCGACACGGGCGATCGACAATCTAGACACTCCCAACATCTGAACTCGAAAAACCGTCATACTACCGCCTGAACTATATACCTTATGAGGTTGTAATTGTCAATGATAAATTATTTAGTTAACAAATGGCCCGAGTATTTTCAACCCGGTATGACGCCCCGAAAAAAACGTATTATTAGATTTTTACTAGCATTCCTCCTAACTTTCATCACCTATCAAGCAATCCTAGAAATCATCACAGTAGAAATTCCGATTTTCGGCTTTCACGATATAGTAGACCTGCGGAATCCCCAGGAAATACCGCCGCAGCGGCGAGACTTTCCCGGCGACTACAGCCAGCAAAACTTGGAACCCTTTTTAGATGACTTAGTTAGGCAGAACTATTGGTTTTTGTCAACCCAAGAGCTTTACGAGTATTTCATCGCCAATCCCAAAAAGCCGGTGCCGAGTGAATATCGCGATCGCAAAAAAGTTATGATTACCTTTGACGATGGCAACAAAAGCATTTATACGCACTTACTCCCGATTTTACAAAGACTCGAAAATAAATACAGCAGAAAAACTAAAGTAGTTGTATTTGTCAACTCCGGCTTTTTAGGTCGTCAAGACTCACTCATAAAAAAAGTAACTTGTCAGGACTTAAGAGACGGAATGCAAAAAGGATTTTATGACATTCAATCCCACGGACTGAACCACGAAAATCTTACAAAAATTTCTATGACAGCATTAGACAGAGAACTATCTCAAGACCAAATTAGACTCAGAAAATGCACCAAAGACTTAGATCCAAATCAAATAGTTGCGTCTCACATAGCCTACCCCTTTGGCGCAGTCAACAAAGAAGTTGACAAATATCTCGTCAAATACTTCTCATCAGGATACTTATACGACAGTCTCAAATTAAAATTGCGGTTTTTTCCACCCAATAAATACCGGGTTTCGAGATTAACAGTCAACAAAAAACACTCCGCAGAAAGACTCAGCAGCCTAGCATCAGGAAGCTGGCTACACAAACTAATTGGCAAAAAATAAGCTAGACAGCTTTTACAGTTATTCAATGAAGAATTGGTGAGTGCATTGGAACACGCAACATCGGAATCACAAAATAGCATCGAAAACCAAAAACCCTTAGCAATTGCTGCCGTTTCCCAACGCGCCGACGCACTGGATGCGCTGCGCGGACTAGCAGTATTAGCAATGGTTTTATCAGGTACAATAGCCCGCAAAACCTTACCAGCGTGGATGTATCACGCCCAATTACCACCACCAGACCATATTTTCAATAACAAACTGCCAGGATTAACCTGGGTTGACTTAGTTTTCCCCTTCTTTTTGTTTGCAATGGGCGCCGCGATACCGCTAGCTTTGTCGCGCCGCATCGCCAAGGGAGGGGATTTTAAAAAAGTAATATTCTCTATTTTGCAAAGAGGCTTTTTATTAGCATCATTTGCCATATTTCTCCAGCACATTCGCCCGACTACAATTAATCCCGACGAACCCAGTCCGCAAAAGTGGTGGCTGGCTTTGTGCGGTTTTTTTCTATTATTTTTAATGTACGTTCGCTGGCCACAAAAATGGTCAACTTGGCTGTGGCGAGCGATGACAGTTGCTGGTTGGAGTGCCGGAATTGGCTTCATCTCTAATATCAAATATCCCGATGGTAGGGGAATTTCTTTTGAACGCCAGGATATCATCTTGATGGTACTTGCAAATGTAGCGGTTTTTGGTTCTATAATTTGGCTGTTTACTCGTTCAAATGTATGGTTGCGAGTCGGATTTTTGGGCTTGCTATTGGCGGCGCGCCTGTCTTCTCATGATGCTGGTTGGATTAAGTCTATTTGGCTGTACTCTCCTGCACCTTGGCTGTTTCAATTTGATTATTTAAAGTATTTGTTTGTAGTGATTCCTGGTACGATTGTTGGAGATTTACTTGCAAGGTGGATAGAGTATCGTTCGCCGGAAGAGGCGATTTATGCTAGCTGGAAAAGTTGGCGCTATTTTAGCATTATGATTTTGATGTTTGCTGTCAATTTAGTTTTGTTAGTTGGACTGCAATCTAGATTGGTGTGGCAGACGACCTTAGTGACGGTGGTACTGTGTTTGTGCGGTTTGCTTTTGTTGAGAAAGCCTCGGAATGTCACGGAAAATGTCTTGAACCGTCTTTACAAATGGGGTTTTTATTGGCTGGTTCTGGGTTTGCTATTTGAGCCTTATGAAGGCGGAATTAAGAAAGATTCGGCGACGATGAGTTACTTTTTTGTAACGACTGGAATGGCGATTTTTCTGTTAATTGGGTTGACGATAATTATCGATGTGTTTCAGAAGAGATGCTTTTTGCAGTTGTTTATTGATAACGGGGTGAATCCGATGATTGGGTATGCGGGATTTGCCAATATTATCTGGCCGATTCTGGTGTTAAATGAATGGGAACCTGTGATTATTGAGATGACTTCCACCGATCCGTTTATGGGTTTTTTGAGGGGCTTTGGATATACGGCGATTTTAGCGTTAATTGTGGTGGTATTTACGAGGTTGAAACTGTTTTTGAGGACGTGAGTTAATTAAAGGGCGAGTTTATCTTCAGCTATTGTAGCGGAATGATTTAACCGCAGAGAACACAGAGGACGCAGAGGGAGAGAATGGATCGTGACTTACGCACGGGGTTCATAAACCTGGTTTTTGGTCTCCCATGCGTAACTTCTAGGAAAGTGACTTTAAAATGCCACTTTCTAATTGATAAATCGCTGCCATAATTCCAGTTTCAGGATTGGTTAACAGGGATTTTTTGACATCTTTCAAGTAACTTACAAGGTGTTCGCGCAAAATTGGTCTTTCTATTGTGACTGTATGATTGTAATCCCACAAATCCCACATGATAATCCCGACACCGACAATCGGGTCGATTAAACCTACTCCTAGCTGACTTGCAACTGTACCGCCTGTTTTTGTTGCTATTTTGGCGGCGGCTTTGCTGGCAACTTTTGCTGTAACTTTGCTGCCGACTTTGGTTGCTACTCCCAATATTAATGGTTTAGCAATTAAGTAACCGCTGCCGCCAACTAATACTTTTAATGATAAATTTGAGACGTTTCCTTTGTCGCTAATTGTGGTGGCAATGTCGTTCAGATATTTGTCCCACTGTACTTGTGGGATGTTATAGTTGTTTTGAACTACTTTGACATTTTTGCTGACTTCGGCTATGTACAAGTTAGCAGTATCTTGAGTGATTAATTGAAATTTCAATTGAGCATTTTTGGGAACCAGCACGCGGTTAGCAAATTCTCTTTGGAAGTCTTCTGTTAATTTTTCGGAAACAGCGCGAGATGCTGCTGTCATGTCAAATCGGTTGAGTACGGCGGATTTGACGAAGTTGAAAGGTACTGTAAACTCCATCTTTTTTTGGTTGAAGTAATCGAAGTACCAATCGAGGAAGCTGTTGTCTACTCGTGCTATTACTTCGGTTTCCCATTTGTCCAATTCTTTTGATGCGAAAGCCTCGGCTGTTGTATTGGCTTTTTGGATGGCGTTTTTAATGTCTTGGTTGACTTTGCTGAAGTCGTGGGGCGGTGAGACTACAACGGTTGTGGTTGCCGTATTTGTTAGCGACTGGGAGATGAGAAAGTTGCCTAGTAGGGGAATGATGACTACTATAATTACAACTGTCCAAATCATCGGCGTCACGGTTTTGATAAACTGGGTGATGACTTTGAGACGTTCTGTTTTCTCTGAATAGCTGATTTTTTCGCTGTCTCGACTCATGGCGGTTCGTCAATTGATGAGATTTTGGGGCTAGTTTTGATTATAGGCGGCGTTTTGGGCGATCGTGTGGCGGGCGATCGGGCTCGGATTCGGGAAGGGTTGGGGAAAAGTGCGTGAAGCAAAGCTATCCCGTAGGGAATCGGGTGTTGCTTAATCAGGGTATGAAAAAAATAAGTTGAAAATCCCCAAGCTTTGTCGATACTCGTTTCTATGACTGGCATATTTAGCCTTTCATACCGTCAATCAGCAACGCCGGGAATCGTTCATTTTTTGTAGTAATTTTCGCGCCTGGTAAAAATAATTTTTCCTTGGCTTGTCTGAATTCAATATTGAAGCGATGGAACAATTTTTTATTGGTAAATACAAAATTTAAAAATAGCAATCAAAAAATATCACGCGCTGCTGCTATCAAGTTGCCCCTTCGCAAACGAGAAGCCAAATCACTTACAAAGTAACTGGGCAATTCGCCGAAAGTCCGAAGGTCAGGCGATTAGGAGTTAGCTTAAACGTATGGACGGCGATCCACCGTCCGAATTGCAAGGCTGTTGTACATGAGTTACAGCGCGCGTGACTATTAAAGTATAACAAATCCCAACAATATATAGCAACCTTTTTAGTAAAAAATGCGATCGTCTACCTTTAAAACTGATTAACATCTTCCTCATTAGGAGTATCTGATCTGATTTCACAGCTTAATCCTATATATTTTAATTGAAAGTTGACCATTTTTCTGCCATGACCTACTGATGACCAAGTTGTCAAATCACGCAGCAATTCTAATAGTTCTTCGTCTGTTAACTGTTGCAATGATTGCTTATTATAAATTTTATTTAAATATATCTGTTTAATTCTTTTGGAAAATCTAAATTCCTTAAGTTGAGTATGAATCTGAGCCACTATGTCAGATTGATTCAGAATCGGTTGACTGACATTAGGAACTTTTGCCTGATTTTTGCGTCCGTATTTCTCTTTTATGCGATCGATCTGCTCTTTGAATTTAGCACCTTTTTCAGGATTGACCATTGAGACAAAATTGGCAAAACCTTCAATTGATGCGATGATATCCCCAGAATGTCCCCAGTTGTGACCTTCCAGACCATCTTTTTCAATTTGATAAAGAACAGCACGAAAATTTTTGAGTTTTTCTCTTGAAACATTAAGTTTTTCATTAACTACAATACCAGTAACTTCCTGCTGCTGATATCTGCGAATCACTCTAGTTTTCTGTTCATTAATGTCAAAATCTTCTTGCTCGACAATACACCTGGTGTTTTGGAAGATATTAAAGATATGGCCCAGACTCTCACCCGAAGCTGAAAAAGTTAGGTCATCAGCGTACCGAGTATAACCAAAACCATACTGTTTCGCCATCGAATATAATCGCCGATCCAGCTTGTGGCACAGAATATTTGTAATTGCTGGACTTGTTGGTGCTCCCTGTGGTAAGTATCGTTTAGTCCACGAAAGTAATAATTCTGTTTTACCGTTCAATTCAATCTCTTGAATTTTCGGTTCCGTGCAAATCAAACCAAAAATTGTTGAGGCAGTTTCCGAATAGCCGAATGATTTGAAAAGTCCCTTAACTCGTCTATAGGAAATAGAAGGAAAAAAATCTTTGAGATCGATATTGATTATTACATCTTTTCCTACATGAGGCTCTGCATTCGTAACGATAGAATGTTTAAGGCGAAAACCGTGAGCAGCATCGTGTAGTTGAATTTTTTCTAAAATATTCTCAAGAATCCACTTTTGAGTTTTCTTCAACAAGTGTGTCGGTGCTGAGATTTTCCTATTTCCACCCGTTTTTTTCGGAATTTGGAAACGGATGTAATGGTATTTTTTGCGTGAGAAAGCCAGAAAGCGCAATCCTTTAACACTAACTCCCATAGCTTGGGCGATGGATTCCTGAGAATTACACAATGGCAAGTTCTGGCTTTGCAATCGCTCCGAATCAAACTTGGCATTGTTAATACGCTTCTCCTGCAAGATTTGACTCTGTTTTAGTTGCCTAGAAAGCCAGCACTCTCGCCGTAGAAACTGATCTTCTACAATGCTCTCACACTCTTGTCTTAAAGATTCTATCTCCCAATACGACATAAACTCATTGGGAAATGCGTCTACCAGATCGTCATAGCACTCATACCAGTTTTCATTGTAAAATATTAAATTATGGTCACTATTATCTGATTGTACATTTTCACTTGTTTTGAAACAATCCTGCTCGATAAGTATTTGTAAATTATTGGAGATAGTCGTATATTCTTTATCGTTCAAGAGCTTTGTTGCTTGCTGTAAATTTTCAAGAGCTTCCTGCTTGTTTTGTTGTCGCCTGTGGATCAAGCATCGGTAGTGGTAGGCTTGGACGCAGTTTAGATCGCAACTGATAGCTTGGTTAAAGCATTCAAGAGCTTCGTCATAGTTGCGTTGCTTAAAATAAGAAACTCCTTGAAAAATCAGCTCATTTATATCCATATTATTTTCTCTACTATCTTCAAATCTTTCTTAAGCCGTCGCCCGCTTGATAACCATTCCTCATAACTTACTCGGAAGGTTGAATTTTAGGCTGCCTTGCTCAACACAGCTAAAATATATTGTTCAATACTTACTCCCTCCCTCTCAGCATGGCCTGCTAAATTCCTGTGCAGTGATTTAGGAATCCGTAAAGATAAACTTCCACTATACTCAATTTCCGTTGTAGGTAAAGGAATCTCATGCCCGCACTCATAAGCAGTCTCTATCCACAATTCTCTAGCTTCCTCAATATTCTCCATTGCTTCTAGCAAAGTTTCTCCTACAGACATACAACCTGGAAGGTCTTTGATGAGGACTGTATAGCCTCCTTCTGGATCTGGGTAAAGACTTATAGCATATCTCAGGCTCAGGTAATATTCTAAAGATTTATTCTTCAATTCTATCTTCTGATTCATTGCTCCAATCCTCCAGTTTCAATAGCGCAACAATTTGCTTTACGTATACTCCTTTTACCTTTTTACCACCTTTTTTAGGAACTGTAATATTTAATCCATCAGCATTAACAAAAGTATGGTGGCTTCCTTTCGATCGCTTTTCTTCAAACCCAAAAGCAGTTAGGATATAGCACACATCGTCAAACCGCACTTCTGGTGGATTTGATAAAAATTGTTCTACCAGTTTTTCTAACTTGCCCATGAATTTTTATAGATGCTTATACTATTCTAATAAAAAAGGGTGGGCATTGCCCACCCTCGCTAGGAATCAGGTGTTATTGAGAAACTAAACCTTAGCTTCTTTCTTCACCAAGTCACCCCAACCCAAATCCTTCAGCGAATTATTCCGGCGCAACGGACGAGTCACCAATTCCAAAATATCCCGCGCATTTCCAAACCCGTGAATCTGTGCGAAAGTAAACTCAACTGACCACTTAGTATTAATTCCCCGCGCTTCCAAAGGATTTGCGTGAGCCATGCCAGTAATCACCAAGTCGATATTTTGCGCGTAAATCCGCTGTAACTGATTGTAATTGTCTGGTTTTTCGACAATCCGAGGTGTGGGAACTCCCATCTCGTGACAAGTCTTTTCTAACAAAGCCAATTCAGCCGCCTGATAGCGTTTGTCCATGTAAGGAATGCCGATTTCTGGACAAGTCATGCCGCAGCGAATCAAGAAACGTGCTAAAGAAATCTCTAGCAAGTTGTCGCCCATGAAGAAGACTGATTTGCCGCGAATGATTTGCAGATAATCTTCTAAGCCCGCCCAGATTTGTGCTTCCCGTTCGTCTAAACCTTTTGGTTCTATGTTGAGTACGGAGCAAATTTTTTCAATCCAAGCGCGAGTTCCGTCTGGCCCGATCGGGAATGGAGCACCAATTAGCTTACACTTACGACGGCGCATCAACGTCGAAGCGGTACGGGACAAGAACGGATTCATGCCAGATACATAATAACCTTCTTCCAGAACTGGCAATTCAGTGTAGCGTTTGGAAGGCAGCCAACCAGAAACTTTGATGCCTTGCTTCTTCAATTCTAAGGTTAGCTGAGTCACAACCGGATCGGGCAAAGAACCGAAAAGTACCAGCGGTGTGTGCTTGACATATTCCGATTCATCTGCTGCAACTTCCTCTTTTTTCTTGCCGAAATTCAGCAGTTGAGAGATAGCATTGCGTTCTACTTTCTGAGATTCCATCACTGGCGCTTTCTCAGGGCATTTAGCAGCCATCGCCGCCAAAACTGTATCTTCACCTTGAGTAAAGGCGTAATCCAAGCCGTTAGCGCGGGCTGTGACGATGGGAATGCCAATTTCGGCTTCCAGCTTCGGCGCCAAGCCTTCTAAGTCCATTTTGATGATTTCGGTGGTGCAAGTACCGATCCAAACAATTACGCTGGGGTTACGATCGCGCTTAATTTGCAAGCACAGCCGCTTCAACTCATCAAAATCGTTTAATTGAGCGGAAATGTCGCCTTCTTCCAACTCAGCCATCGCATAGCGCGGTTCGGCAAAAATCATCACGCCCATGGCGTTTTGCAAGAAGTAGCCGCAAGTTTTGGTACCGATGACTAGGAAAAAGCTATCTTCAATTTTTTGATAAAGCCAAGCTACGCAGCTAATCGGACAAAATGTGTGATAATTACCAGTTTCGCATTCAAAGTTTAAAGCTTCTGGCTCAGTAGTCGTAATTGCAGTCATATTTCAAATGTTCTCCATTTAAATTGTTTTTCGTCTTGAACTTTCCCAGGCTAGGCTAGCGAGGAAATAGCTGTATTTGGCGATCGCGCGATCGCAGAACAATAATAGAAATACCTGGTTTTGGCGTAATTCCTGTGAAAAATAGATGCAGCAAACTGAATATTTTCGCAGCAGCAGCATCTAAAATTCCAGCTCAAAAATTCTGCGCGAGGGCTTGTAATCCCTCACAGCAGGGATTTAGTGTTTTTCAACTCGCTAAGCTAAAAACCATTTTGGTGGTTGTGAGTTTGAGTCAATTAAAATTTAACAATTAAAATTTAACAACTCGCAACTCACAACTCACAAATAGGCGGGAAAACTCCCGACTAGGATAGACTTTGGCGATCGCAACAACCTTACTTAAAATCCGACAAAAAGCCCGAAATCTCTTCATCCTCATCATCAGAATCCAAATCACCGAGACCTAGAGCATCTAAATCATCTTCATCAGGATCTCCGGTAGTTGCTTCCCCCAAATCGTCTAGTCCGAGTTCGTCGAGGTCATCGTCATCAGATACAGAGAAATCGTCAAGACCATCTTCGTCCAAGTCGCCCAGATCCATATCTAGGTCATCTGAGGTCGTAGCCCCAAACGGATCGGGTATTGCTTCGGCGACAAACTCTGCATCTTCTTCCCCAAACGGATCGGATATCCCCGCTTCGAGATCCCCAGAGGTCAAAGTCCCAAATTCTGAGGCTTCATCTTCCTCGTCATCGAGGTCGAGACCGCCCAAAGCCGAGCCTTCATCTTCCTCATCGTCGAGGTCGAGACCGCCCAAAGCTGAGGCTTCATCTTCCTCATCATCGAGGTCGAGACCGCCCAAAGCTGAGGCTTCATCTTCCTCATCGTCGAGGTCGAGACCGCCCAAAGCTGAGGCTTCATCTTCCTCGTCATCGCCCATATCGAAGTCTGATATGGCGTCTTCCTCATCCTCGCCCATATCGAAGCCAGATATGCCGTCTTCCTCATCCTCGCTCATATCAAAGTCTGATATGCCGTCTTCCTCATCGTCCCCGAGAGCGAGACCGTCCAAAGCCGAGGCTTCTTCTTCCTCATCCTCGTCCATGTCGAAGTCGGAGACAGATTCTTCCTCATCCTCGTCCATGTCGAAGTCGGAGATAGATTCTGCCTCGTCCTCGTCCATGTCGAAGTCGGAGATAGATTCTGCTTCGTCCTCGTCCATGTCGAAGTCAGAGACTGCTTCTTCCTCATCCGGTCTCAGTGCGTTAACAGCAGCAGCCAGACCAGCGACTCCGGCGACTCCGGCGACTACTCCGGCTGCTGTTAACGCCGCACCGCCTAATTTATTAGATTTGGCATCAGCAGTTGGAGCGGCTGCGGGTGCAGCAGTTGCAGTTGGAGCGGCTGCGGGTGCAGCAGTTGCAGTTGGAGCGGCTGCGGGTGCAGCAGTTGCAGTTGGAGTGGCTGCGGGTGCAGCAGTTGCAGTTGGAGCGGCTGCGGGTGCAGCAGTTGCAGTTGGAGGTTGACCGGCTACCTGTGGCACGGTACTTGAAGGCATACCCAGTGCTAGATCCGGGTCAAAATTTAGACCCAAGACTTCGATCAGGCTGTCTGCATCCGGCTTGAGTTTTGAGAAGGGCAGCATTAATTGCTGGAGTTCCGGCTCCAGGGCAGCCGCAATTCCCAGGATGAGGTAAGAAACAGGCCTTTTCCCGCCGTCGGGTGTGGCGACCGTGTTGTCAGCCGTCATGTGCAGGAGCAGCCAAGTCCGATTTGCCTGGTAGTAGTCCAACCACTTCTGTTTGAGAGCAACTGAAAAAGTATCAAAAAAAGCCATAACCTCTTTATCCTCATCCTGATCGCTAGACCTATTAAACCATCATCAGGTCTAGCTCATCTTCCTCCTTCTTGACCACTGGTTGCACAGGATTTAGATAAAAATCTGACAACAAGGAGAATAATTCGCGATCGGGCGTGTCGTTGGGCACTACTCCTTCGGGCATTGCCAAAATTTGGTCGGCGATGTTGAGGTAGTAATCGCAGACGTAGTTGAGGGAGGGATCGCTCTCGGCCATCTCAAACAAAGTCTTGCCTTTGACGCGAGAAACGCGGATGTCTTCAATTAGCGGCAGGACTTCGAGCACTGGCATGGGTACAGTGTCGATGTACTTGTCGATCAAATCGCGCTTGGAGGTGCGGTTGCCAATTAGACCGGCGAGGCGCAACGGGTGAGTGCGGGCTTTTTCGCGAACTGAGGCGGCGATGCGGTTGGCTGCAAATAATGCGTCGAATCCGTTGTCGGTCACAATCATGCAGTAGTCGGCGTAGTTCAATGGGGCAGCAAAACCGCCGCACACTACGTCGCCGAGCACGTCGAACAGGATGATGTCGTATTCCTCGAAGGCGTTGAGTTCTTTGAGTAGTTTGACGGTTTCGCCGACGACGTAGCCGCCGCAACCAGCTCCTGCGGGCGGGCCGCCTGCTTCTACGCAGTCAACGCCGCCGTAGCCTTTGTAGATGACATCTTCGGGCCAAACGTCTTCGTAGTGATAGTCCTTTTCCTGAAGGGTGTCAATAATTGTGGGGATCAAGAAGCCCGTGAGGGTAAATGTGCTGTCGTGCTTTGGATCGCAACCGATTTGCAAAACTTTCTTGCCGCGTTTGGCTAGGGCAACGGAGATGTTGCAGCTTGTTGTCGATTTGCCAATTCCACCTTTTCCGTAAACTGCGAGTTTCACTCTTTTTTTCTCCTATAGGTTTCTATCAAAACGATCGGGCTGGGGTTTGACGCTTTGATGTTGCGATCGCTACGCCTCTAATCGCCAATTAATTGGACAAACGTGGACTCAGCATACAAAAGAAAACCTTGGCACCTCAAAAGTGGTCATTCTTTTTGGC
>NZ_JAEQCX010000100.1:0-38479 GCF_020738035.1 Microcoleus sp. PH2017_28_MFU_U_A | reverse complement strand
TTGGTTCTAAGAGCAAAAATAAAATATACTTTTCGGCGTTGCATTGTGCTGTCGAGGGTTTGGTAGTTTTTCTCATTGTCAAATACCTGGAAAGTAGACTACTCATATTGATTGATCGATTCACTATTTTGTGATTTTGTCAATGCGTAAGTCCTAGATATTGATTAACAAAGGCACATAGAGATAGGGTATCGATCGATTGCCCCGGCAAACGTTCCGGATTCAATCCCTGTAAAAGCCCATCCGTCAATACGCTATAGGAACCACTTGCCAACTCGTAGGCCGGTTCGATCGCCTGGGATGCGGCCACAAAACAGCGACTAAGTAGGTCGGCACAAAAAAACATAACTATGTTAAGATAAGTAAAGAAAAAGAATATATCTACTGAGGTAATTCAATATATGGGTGCTAGATTAAGGGTATTCCTGACTCAACAGCAAGACAAAACTCTCTTAAAACTGAGAACTGCGGATGTACCACAAAAAGTCAAAGACAGAGCAGAAGTAATTAGATTAAATGCACATGGCTGGTACGTTGAAAAAATAGCTGCTCATTTTAACTGGACTCCACAAACAGTGAGAAAGGTTTTACATAAATGGTCGCATCTAGGCATGGAAGGGCTTTGGGAGTCACCTGGTCGAGGAGCCCTTCAAGTGTGGAAAGAGGAAGATATAGAGTTTTTAAAAGAATGCCTCAAAAACGAACCACGTACATATAACAGTCTTTAATTAGCCCAGAAATTAGAAAAAGAACGTTCTGTTAAACTAAGTGCTGCTCGATTAAGACGCATACTAAAAAAAAGGTTTATTTGGAAAAGAGCGAGAAAAAGTCACAAAGGAAAACAAGACCCCATAGTACAAGAAACGAAGCAATCCGACTTAGATATGTTGCAATTAGAGGCAGCGGCGGGAGGAATTGACTTAAAGTATTTAGATGAATAAGGGTTTTGTATGTGGAGTGAACCAGGTTATACTTATTACCCAATAGGTGAGCAAAAACGGTTAGAACAAACGAAACGGCGTGGTCGTAGACTAAGTATTGTCGGACTTCTTCAACCTGACATCAGTTTTGTCTACGGTTTGGTAATTGGAGGTGTCGATCGAAAAGCTTATATCAAAATTATGGAACTCCAAGCCCAGGAAGCTGCTGAGATTGGACGACCGAGAGTAATTGTACAAGACAACGGCCCAATACACCGATGCAAAGAAGTCCAAGAGTTATGGCCACATTGGGAAAAGCAAGGTTTATATATCTTCTTTTTACCCAAGTATTGTTCGGAAATGAACCCCATTGAATTGGAGTGGCAACACATTAAGAAAGATGAGTTGGCTGCGACATTTGTTTGATGATGAATTAGAACTCGCCTACGCCGTAATTCATGGAGTAGAAGCTAGAGGACAAAGGGGAAATTACACTACGCAACGTCTTAAGTTTAACTCCAATTAGGTAACTTAATGTTTTGTTACATAGAGTGGTTTTTTCCCGCCTACCTACTTAATGCTTTTGTTAAAACTCAGGAACTCGCCATGTCGAAAGGCTTCGATGACTTTGTTGCCAAACCGTTCCGAGAGGCAGTAATTTTCGAGAAGATGGCGCGACCTTTGGGAGTTCGCTATATCTATCAAGAGGAGTCGCCGAGGAAGTCCGAACAGGATGAGCCTGTTGTGCAACTGACTTCTGAGTCGCTGTCTGTGTTGCCGAGGGAGTCGATTGAGAAGCTTTATAAAGCAGCCGCTTGTGGAGACGAGCAAGCGGTAAGGCTGTTGATTGAGCGAGTTGCGCTGTCGCAGAAGCAAATTGCTGCGGCTCTAACTAAATTAGTTGACAATCAATACTTCGGACAGTTTTTTAACGGCTCTGTAAGCGTTACAGCGTAAGCCATGGCATTTTTAATGATTTTTTGAAACGAGCGGGCTAGAATTAAAGATTGAAAAAATAGTCATCTCTATAGCCATCAAGGGTTTGAGAGCCTCGATTAGATCTAAAACTGTCCGAAGTATTGGACAATATGAGCTTAGATATTATCAGCGATTTGACTCAGAAGTGCTTTTCGGCCGATTGTACGATCGCCCAATCCCAAGACAGTTCTCAAAGTTAACTCCCTGTTTAGAACCCGTACCTCATACCATTTTTCTAAAGATCCGATAGAGATCGAACACGACAAGACATTGTAATTTATACACTTTCCCTGTTTGCTAAAGTCTGTCATAACTTTAAAAAAATGGTATTAGCGCTCTTTCGTCACTTTCATGAGAGTAAATTCTCGAAGACACCACAGCAAAGGATCTCTTGCCAAATGCTCCCAACGCCAGCAAGGTGTTAGAAAATCGCTCCACAAAACCATACCAGATTAGCATTATCAAATTATGGTCAGATTTTTCCTTTCTTAGAGTGATGAAAGAGCGTTAGTCGGGTCAAGTAGCGATCGCGAGTGGGACTTGGGCGGTCAGCGCTTCATATTCGGGGAAAGAGTTTGTCTTTGGCGATCGGGAAGCTGCACCAACATCAGCATCAACACGATCGCTAGTACCGCCAACGCCCGAAGCTGTATTGCCAGCACCAACACCACCATCACCCGAAACACCCGCAGCAGAACCCCTCCCCGTTCAATTCACGGAAAGCAGCCTGACTCACTGACTTCAAGTACCCGATAAAGAAGCGACGGTCGGGTTTACCGTTGATATGTCCGTCAAAGAGCTTTCGCGGGACGCGAACTTTCCGCGATCGACGATCGCAGTCTGCTACTTACCCGAGCCAACAAGTATAAATTAATACCCTAAAATTTTTTAAAAAAAGATATGTGTAACAAGAAATAAAAATTAATAAATTTTTAAAGATCGAAAGTTTTTTTTAGCGCAAATTCAAGTAATCTGTATCTTGAGGTTCAAAACCAGCCAGACCTAGCTATTTTTAGCTTAAATGGCCGATTTAACTCAAATTCCAGGAATTCAAAGCCTTTGGGAAAAAACCTCTGGTGATTCTCAAATTTGTGTAGCGGTACTTGACGGCTTAGTAGATCGGACTCATCCTTGTTTTGCCGGAGCTGACCTGAAACGGCTGCCGACATTAGTCCAGGAAGAAGTTTGCGTGACCGGTGCGATGTCTTTGCACGGTACCCACGTTGCCAGCGTAATCTTCGGGCAGCACGGCTCGGAGATACCGGGAATTGCTCCTAGGTGTCGGGGATTGATAGTTCCGATCTTTTCCGATAACCGCTCTCGGGTGTCTCAGCTAGACATGGCTCGCGCGATCGAAACTGCTGTGAATGCCGGCGCTCACATCATCAACATCAGCGGCGGTCAACTTACCGAAATAGGTGAAGCCGAAGGCTGGCTGGAGAGTGTTGTGGAACTGTGCAGCGACAACAACGTATTAATTGTGGCTGCTGCTGGGAACGACGGCTGCAATTGCTTGCACGTCCCCGCAGCCCTTCCGGCAGTCTTGGCAGTGGGAGCAATGGACGATCTCGGTCGGCCTCTAAACTTCAGCAACTGGGGAGAAACCTACAGCAATCAGGGTATTCTCGCCCCAGGAGGAACTTAGATGTATTTTACGATCGCTCTCTAATTTTTGCGCTAAAAAAATTTATTTGACTATTAATAAAATTAATAGTTGATTTTTTCGCGAGCTATCTATACTATATATAAGTTAATATTTTCATTCACACTTTTAGAATAGCTAAAATTCGATGATGAAACAGCCCCGCCCTCTGAAATATGATTTTTATAAATTTTACTTGACAGATTTCAAATGTTACTGTACTGTTGTAAAGGTATAGAGATACCAGTCAAACGGTAAGGTACATCTCAAAAACTTGATAGTCAACTAGATGATCGGATCAAATAAACTTGTGACTAAGATTCTCAGAGTCCGTATATTTGGTCGTAAAATCAGTTGTACCGGGTACAAATAAATCTAAAATCCTTATCCTGCTTAGGCTTATCTATTTTAGACTTATCTGTTATTTAGGGAGATGTCTATTAAGTTTGACTCTTGGTAATCCTGAAATATCAGGGCTTTGATAACGATGGATTAACCGTTTTACTTCGTAATTATCCTTGCCATGCAGAACTACTTGATTCTTTTAAAACGATAGTCCGGGCTATTTTTAGATAGCCAAATGGCTTATTTTTTATAACTTTGAGCCACTACGAATAATTAAATCAATTTAATTTTCGTCCCTGACTTGTATTTGATTCAAGAGTTTTATACTTCTAGCCTTGTAAAACTTGTATTATGGTTCCCCTAACTGTTCCGAGTCTTGTTAAATGTTAGATACATTAAGCACCATATCCCAGGGAAATAATAGTATTTGTATTGCCGTTTTGGATGGCCCTGTCGATCGGAATCATCCTTGTTTCCAAGGTGCAGATTTAACTTATTTGCCCACCTTAGTTAAAGGGGAAGCTCAAACTAATGGCAATATGTCCATTCACGGAACTCACGTTGCCAGCATTATTTTTGGGCAACCGGGTAGTTCGGTGGAGGGAATAGCTCCCCGATGCAAGGGAATAATAGTGCCGATCTTTGCCGACGATCGCCTCAAAACTTCCCAGCTAGATTTGGCTAGGGGGATCGAGCAAGCAGTCAACGCCGGCGCTCACATTATTAACATCAGCGGCGGTCAACTGACCGAAATAGGCGAAGCCGAAGGCTGGCTCGAAAGTGCCGTGCAACTGTGCAACGACAACAACGTTTTAATCGTGGCTGCGGCTGGGAACGACGGTTGCAATTGCTTGCACGTACCAGCAGCATTGCCGGCTGTTTTGGCAGTTGGAGCAATGGATGATTTCGGTCGGCCTCTAAATTTTAGTAACTGGGGGGAAACCTACAACAATCAAGGTATTCTAGCCCCAGGAGAAAATATCTTGGGAGCAAAGCCCGGAGGAGGCACTAGCCGACTTAGCGGCACGAGCTTTGCCAGCCCGATTATTTCAGGCGTGGCTGCTTTGTTACTCAGTCTGCAAATTAAGCAGGGAGAAACGCCCGATCCGAGCAAAGTGCGAGAGGCAATTTTAAAAAGCGCCTTACCATGCGATGCCGACGCAGAAAGTGCAGACCGCTGTCTTGTTGGCAAGCTCAACATTTTGGGTGCAAGTTATTTAATACAAGGAGGAAAAATGTCAGAGCAATTAGAAGGCGTCGAAGCTGCTGGCTGCGGTTGCGACGGAACAACTCCAACAGTTTTAGAAGAAACCGTACAACCCCAAGAGCAACTGCCAGAAAGTTTAGAAACCGCACTGCTTTCTTCAGAATCTCTCCCACCCATCCCTGAAGCTTTACTAACTCCCACGCAAATTCGTTCATTTAGCAGCCCCAGCAATTCTATTATGAGCAACAACCGACCCACCGGCATCGCCGCCAGCCAAGCACCCAGCGACCTCGAAAATGTCCAGCTTATCTACTCTTTGGGAATATTGGGTTATGACTTTGGCAGCGAGGCAAGGCGCGACTCGTTTAAACAACTGATGCCAGCCTATGAAATTGACAATACCGCCGTGCCGGCCAACCCCTACGATGCCCGCCAAATGGCAGACTATCTGGAACAAAACCCGTCAGAGGCAAAGGCTTTAATTTGGACGCTTAACCTGGAATTAACTCCCATTTATGCCATTGAGCCTGTCGGCGCTTTTGGCCGCGATGTGTACGGGATTTTGCAAGAATTTTTGGCCGGCCAAGTAGAGGCGGAAGATAGCGAAGATTATGTGGAACGAGTCAGCATTCCGGGGGTGCTCAGTGGCAAAACGGTTAAACTATTCTCCGGTCAAGTAGTGCCGGTGATTGAACCGCACAACACGCGAGGGATGTATAGTTGGAAAGTCAATACCCTCGTCACGGCTGCTTTAGAAACGGTACGGACTACCGCAACAGAAGCGACCGAAGAAACGATGCGGCGCACCCTCGGAAGTTTCCTCAACCGCATTTACTACGACTTGCGGAACTTAGGTACCACTTCTCAAGACCGGGCGCTAAATTTTGCTGCTACTAACGCTTTCCAAGCTGCTTCTACCTTCGCCGAAGCAGTGGCCACAGGCATGGAACTCGACAGCATCACAGTAGAAAAAAGCCCCTTCTGCCGACTTGATAGCGATTGCTGGGATGTGAAATTGAAGTTTTTTGACCCAGAAAATAGTCGCCGTGCTAAGAAAGTTTACCGCTTTACTATTGATGTGAGCGATATGATCCCGGTAACGTTGGGCGAAGTGCGTTCTTGGTCTACTCCTTACTAATTTTTGGAGGTATTATGAAACTGCCGAAATTATCTGCACCTGTGAAAAGACCGGAATTAATTCACCCTCACCGCTCTGTCGATGTAGTGAACGGCCAGTCGGAAGAGTTGGTTAACATTCGCATCCATTTGATGCACGGGGCAAATTACAATGACCCGGCGGCGTTTGCTTACCGGAGCTATCAACAACTTAAAAGTTCTAGCTGTGGCTGCTGGGGCGGCAGGCGGTAAAAACCACTTTTCTCCTCTTTTTAGCCAAAAATAACGGCGGATTTTTAACCTAAAAAGTTTAGATATGAAATTGAAAACTTAGTTTTCCTATCCAATTCATATCTAAACTCTGAAGCCAGCAGGAATCAAAGTGATGACTAATCTCCTGAAAAATAGCCGACCAGTTCTGACCTTTGACGGGGTAAAGAGTTATGTTGCGCTCCCCCATATTTCCTGCGATCTAGGCAACAACTTTACTGTAGAAGCTTGGGTAAAAACTAAAACAACTAAGGGGGTGCAAAGGGTATTTTCGGAGCATCCTGCTTGGGGTTTTGGTTTATTTAACAGCCAGCTCCGGTTCACGGTTTATAAAAAGAAAAATTACAACACTACCTCAGCTAAGCTTGTAGCAGGCACTTGGTTTCATCTAGCGCTGGTGTTTGAAGCTAACAGCAAGCTTCACTTTTACGTCAATGGTGAACTCGTGCAGACTTTGGTCGGCAGCCGGCGGTTCAAATCAAGCAGCATTAGTTGGGAAATTGGCAGGAAAAATTCTAAAGGTGCAGAATGTTGGAAGGGTCAACTTTCTGAAGTCCGCATCTGGAATAAATGCCGCATTCAAGCAGAACTTCAAGCTGATATGTCCCGCTGTTTGGCAGGGAATGAACCGGGACTAGCAGGCTATTGGCCTTTAAATGAAGGTGCGGGCAATACAGTTTGCGACAAGACTCAAAATGCTAATCACGGGCTCGTTCACGAGGCAACTTGGGAGTTGTCTGAAGTTCCCGCGATCGCCGCAGTAATTGAAACACAGGAGATGGTTACTATGACTAATGCGAATGCTCCACAAGAACGCTTGCAAACAGTCCTGAATTTTGACGGCATTGATGACAAGATTGATATTGATTATGCCAAGGAAATCAATCCCGCTACGTTCACCATTGAGGCGTGGGTGATGTTCATTGGCGGCGACGGATACCGATCGGTATTAACGTCGCGGGATGGGTCGGATGTGGATGGTTGCAAGGGCTATTTGTTCTATGCGACTCCCTCACAGAAATGGGAGTTTTGGCTGGGTAGTGGCGAAGTGGGAGCGAGTTGGATTGTTCTGGGTGGACCGGATATTGAGATTAATACTTGGGTACATTTGACGGGGGTTTACGATGGAAAATCTGATACAGCTCATTTCTATGTCAACGGACAGGAAGTGAGCAAAAAAGAGAATGTCAAGTTTAAAACAAATACTAAACGTCTTCTCCGTATTGGTGCGGGAACCACCGAGCAACCGGGTTACGGAGATTATTTGTTTAATGGAAAAATTTCTGAAGTTCGCCTGTGGAATAAAGTCCGCACCGCCAAGGAAATTCAATCGAAGTTAGTTCACCGTTTAAAAGGCGATGAAGTGGGGTTAGTAGGGTATTGGCCTCTGTCGGAAGGGTCGGGGACTTTGGCACGAGAGAAGGCGAAAAAACCTCAAAATGGCAAGATTTTTGGGGACGCAGTTTGGGGCCAGTCGTTGATGCCGATTATTGATGCGCCAGATGCGAAAGAGCGTTTGTTAAATTCGACGGGTTTGGAAGACTACGGTTATTGGTGGAAGAAATTGTCTGAGGGGCAAGCAGATAAGCCGAGGGTGCCTTTCCGCCGGGGACGAATTTGGTCATAAGCAGTAATAGGGGTCTTTAATTGAAACTTCAATTTAGCAAGTGCTACACCGTTGTGGGAGCCATTGAATAAAAATTAGGAAATATTTTTTTAAAATTTCCTATTTTTTCTAGAGATTGAAACATATTAATGGATGCCCAGCACATCCAAAATCGAGATTTTACATTTGTGTGTAAGTCTCGATCGTTGCTGATAGTTTAGTTGAAAATTGATCGACTAAACCATCTTAAATTGCCGTAAATTTGCTCATCTTTTTGACAATAATCGGGCAAAAAACATCCAAAAATCTCTTGACTTTTATTCTGTTTTTGTTTATGATGGATTTCAGGTAAAAAAATAACTTTTCAGCCCAACAGCAGAAAAGTTATGAGCTCTCTAAAAGCGAGCAAAAAAACACCAAATACGACTCTCTTAAGGAGTAACAACATGAACAGCAAAAAGAAAAACTTGAGACCGCAAGTATCTGCTCCTGTGGACCGTCCCGCATCGGGTACTGGCATTATTGGCTCTCAACCCTCTGGCGGGCTTAGTGTTTATGGTGGGGTAGAAGGATCTTTCATGCTGCTGGTCTTCTTCTAAACCTGATATTTTACTAGCGTTTCTGCTGATGAACGAGCTGATTTTAAGATCTTTCATGACATTATTATTTCCAAAAGATGTTATGAGGATGAAATCTGTTTTATGTCAGTAGGAAGCTAAAGATACCAAACCAGCCAGTAGCTTATTTATTTCATAAAAGTGACTGGCTGGTTTCTAGTTAATCAGGAATTCGTGTTATGAATCTCAAAGAATTTATTATCTACCTCGGCGAGAATCCCTACAAGTTTCTGGCTGCCAAAGAAAACGCAGATGCAGTTATGGAAGAAGCAGGTCTTTCCGAGGAAGATCGAGAAGCTCTCAAGAGTGGCGATATGAGGCGAATTGGTTTGGCAATAGCAGGAAGCGAGCCAACGCAAGGTATACCCCTACTAAGCTAGTAGACATCTCCTTAAAAGATGCTAGAACACTTGCTAGATCTAGGCAAAAAGCTAACTTTGCCAGATGTCTAGTGGTTGAGATATTGTCGCAATCGCAGGTCAGTAAAATTGACAAAGTTTATCAAGTGCTATTTTTATTATGGAGCTTGGTAAAGTGGTTAGTTTATTATTAGGAAATAAAAGGCAAGTTGCAGAATGACAAAAAAAGGGTCTCTGCTGGTGGTTGGCACCGGCATTAAAGCAGGCGGTCATCTCACCACTGAAGCGCAATCGGCTATTAAGAATGCTGACAAAGTATTCTATGCTGATGGGAATCCTATCAGTGTTTATCAAATTAAATCCCTCAATCCCAATGCTGAAACATTGAGCGATCTCTATGGAAAGGGTAAACCCAGATATGAGACCTACGCGCAGATGGTGGAAAGAATTATCACAGCCGTGCGGGAAGGTTTCCAGGTGTGCGCTATCTTCTACGGACACCCTGGGGTTTTTGCCAGCCCCCCTCATATCTCAATTCGTCAGGCTCGTAACGAGGGTTTTGAAGCGTTAATGCTGCCTGGTATATCCGCTGAAGATTGCATTTTTGCTGACTTAGGAATTGACCCCGGAGTATATGGCTGTCAGAGCTATGAAGCAACTGATTTTCTAGCCTATCGGCGAATCTTCGATCGGCGAAGCACTCTAGTGCTGTGGCAAGTAGGAGCAATTGCACAGGCAGATTATCAGGGCAAAGTTTATGCCGATCAACAAAGAGGGCTAGCTCTATTAGTGGAAACTCTTCTAGAATCATATCCTGCCGATCATACAGCGGTGGTCTATGAAGCTGCGACAATGGCAATCTTTGTACCTCGGATAGAGCGTGTGGCGATTGCCAAATTAGGAGAATCTGTATTGACCGCGATGTCAACTTTAGTAATTATCCCCGATCCCAAGTGGTCTGAACCCGATCTGGAACGTGTAAAACGTCTGGGTATTGAAGAACACATTATGAAAAGCAGAGAATTTAAGGAGAAGCAACTTCGGGCAATCGGCTAGAATGCTCGCGACTGATTTGAAATAAAAATTTGAATTCCTAGCAAACTCCGCTGGCATTCGGCCCAAGCACCTCCACCGAGTTTATATTTACTGTTGGCTTTTGCTCATGCCTGACCTCATTGACAATTCCCAAGATTTGCAACAAATTCGCGATTTCTACAATCTCGTCGGGCAGTCTCCAACAAACCAAGGCTGCTTGCTCCGAGTGACAAGTTCCGATACCGATCCTTTTCACGGCACTACTCTTTATTTAGCTGCTCAAGCTGGCATTCAACCCGGAAATTATGTCCTCGATGCAGGTTGCGGTACGGGTGGGCCCAGCATTGTTATTGCTCAGAGCATCGAAGATGTGACGATTGAAGGAATTAACTTATCAGAAGAGCAAGTTAACATAGGTCAGAAACTTGTGCGGGAAGCAGGACTTTCCGATCGCATTCGCCTTCAGGTGGCAGACTTTCACGACTTGTCCTTTGACAGTGGTATTTTTGACGTTGTAGTGTTCTTTGAAACCATCGGATTCTCCGACGAACTCAGACGGGTTCTGGCAGAAGCCTACCGCGTGCTGCGACCTCAGGGAACTCTTTACATCAAAGATTTATTCCGCCACGAACATCCCTTGTCAGAGCAAGAGCAGCAGAAACTTGCAAAATTCAAACAGGCTCAACTTCATAATGTTCCGTGCATGAGCGAAGTCAGTGAAGCAATTCAGTTAGCTGGTTTTCAGGATATCAAAGTGCGGGATTTGAGTGACGTTTTAATCAGTGCTCCGTTAGCTGACTTTCCGGCATTCTGCGGTGACATCAAGGCTCAGAAACCCTTCGTTGTTCCAATCACCACCCGAAACATTAGTGGATCGAGTTCAGAATCACCTGCCATGCCTAACTACGATTCCAAAGCCGTCACCCCCAGCCAAGCTGTCGGCACCGTCACCGCCAGCATTCCATCAAACATAGTTTATGCTTTAGGAACCCTCGGCTACGACTTTGGCAGCGAAGCGCGGCGCGATACATTCAAACAACTGATGCCGGCCTATGAAATTGAGGGCATCGCAGTCCCGGCTAATCCCTACGACGCACGCCAGATGGTTGATTATCTGGAACAAAACCCCTCGGAAGGGAAAGCTTTAATTTGGACGCTGAATCTGGAATTAACGCCAGTTTATGCCATTGAACCGAAAGGACCTTTTGGGGCGGATGTGTATGAAACTCTCCAGTTAATGTTAGCCGGACAGGTGTTTGCCGAAGATAGCGAAGATTTTATTGAGCGGGTGAGTATACCGGGGAGATTGACTGATCGCACGGTCGAGCTATTTTCAGGGCAAATAGTACCAGTAATTTCTGTTCAAAACATCCGAGGAATGTATGGCTGGCGAGTGAATAGCCTGATCGCCGCAGCTTTAGAAACGGTGCGCGATTCTGACAGTAGTACCAGCGAGGAAGCAATCCGGCGTTCTTTAGCGAGTTTCCTGCACCGCATCTATTTTGACTTGCGAAATTTGGGGCAAACGGCCCACGATCGCGCCCTCAATTTTGCAGCAACTAATGCTTTTCAAGCTGCTTCTACGTTTGCTGATGCGGTTGCTAGGGGGATGGAATTGGACAGCATTGAAGTGGAAAAAAGCCCTTTCTGCCGTCTGGATAGCGACTGTTGGGATGTGAAATTGAAGTTTTTTGACCCTGAAAACAGCAGTCGGGCCAAGAAAGTGTTTCGCTTCACTATTGACGTGAGAGATGCTATGCCCGTTACTTTGGGTGAAGTGCGATCGTGGTCTGTTCCAAGTTAGTTCGCTAGTTGGGGTTTTACCATCAAGGTAAGAAGGTGTTGTCACCAAAGAACTGGGTCTGAAGCCCCGTCCTTATAGGACGGCTTTAATTCTTTTCATTTTATGTTAATTGTATTGATAATAGAGGAAAGGACTTGGCTGGAAGATGTGTCATGCGTTCCATTGCAGCAGTCTGTAATCGATTTAGAAACGGCTTTTAAGAATTTTTTTGACTCTTGCAAACGGAAAACAAAAGGACAAAAAGTAAGACATCCTCGATTCAAAAAAAGAACAAGCAGTCAATCGGCAAGATTTACTCTTCGCGGATTTTCCATGAAGAAAAACGGTGGAGTTTACTTAGCCAAGATTGGAATTGTCAATCCAATATCGCCTGTGGGAGTTGCCGTCAGCACCTAGCTCGGTAACGGTAATCGGTATGAAAGGCTAAATATGCCAGTCATAGAAACCAGTATCGACAAAGCTTGGGGATTTTTAACTTATTTTTTTCATACCCTGATTAAGCAACGCCGACTGTGCAAACCGCTATTTTCTGAGTTTTGTTGTAGAGATTGAACCCGTTCAATCCGAGGCAAAGAATCCAAGTGTCGGTATCGACTTAGGGATTAAAACTTTTGCCGTGATGAGCAACGGTGAGAAGGTCGAAAGCCCTAGCTATAAAAAGCCTTGCCGGAAGGTTCGCAAACTGCAACGCAAGTTAGCTCGTCAACCAAAAGATTCTAGGAGAAGAAATGTAACTCGCATTAGAATTGCCAAGTTGCACAATCAAATTGCCGATACTCGCAAAGACTTCCTGCACAAACTGTCAACCAAAATAGTCAACGAAAACCAAGTGATTATTTTGGAAGATTTGAATGTTTCTGGCATGGTGAGGAATCGGAAACTTTCTCGTGCGATTAGCCAGCAGGGATGGAGAGAATTTAGGACTCTCTGTGAAGCTAAGTCAGAGAAATTTGGCAGAGAATTCTGACCAAGCGACAATGCGATCGCATAATTGAGAAAAAAAACTCTAGGAACATAAAACAGCAACTCTTTTCAAAGCAGCATTTTTAGAAGCAAGAGATACGATATGCCTTTCCCGGGTAGTGCAACTGATAAATTTGGCAACCGCTTGCTAACCTATTTATCAGTTGCACCGCATCAAATACCGTCACTCCTCAAGCTCTGTATTACTTAAATATTGATACTGAGAGGAATTTTTGAAGGCTGCAAAAATCGATAAGACACAAGCCTTTGGGCATCTGCTTCGAGAATTTTTGCTTCGATGTCATTCAGGTTTACCTTGAATTTGTCGAAAGCTCTTTTCAACTGTGGCTCGACAAAAGATGAACCAGGGTAATCGAGGAGGTTCGTATAGTAAACTGAACCCAACAAATAAAGCACTTCTATTTGGAGTAATGCTCGCTCTAGTGGCGGTAGCGAACCCATGAAATTTTGCTGCTGTGCGGAGTTGGTAGGTGCTGGAGAATAGCAACCCAAAGGAAATGCTGGTGCGTAGGTCATCAAGCCGCTTTGCGGAAAGTTAACAGCAGCGTGTTGGGCGCTAGCTGCAAAGATAACCGTAGAGATGGCCTCTACTAAATAATCTAAGCTTGCAATCCGACCGTCAGCATTTTCGCCAATATAGCAGTGTCCTTTGGCAAACAATTCACCAGCCCAATTTTGCAGTTGTCGATCGGCCACTACGGACTTATCGCTAGAATAGTGCAGGCGCAGGTATTCGCCCACCCACTGATGGATGGCATCCCAAATTAGTTTTCCGTCATCTCGATAAGGATAAATCGGTAATTGCTGAGAATTACTGACACCGCGTTTTTCTAAAGTTCGGGGGAAGCCAACTTCATTAAAGTTAGCTAAGTGGCTCATCGCTTCTTTAATAGCGAGTTGGCCGTTACTGCCTATAGTCGCACTTAATAAGAAGTCTATAGGCCCTTCTGGTGCTAATAAATTCTTATGTGCGCCATAATTAATCAAGATAGTACCTTGTAAGTGAGGTTTCAACAAAACCATTACAGGATGACTTTTATCGGTAAAGCAGCGATTAGTTGCCAGAACAAAAGGCTCAATAAATAAGTGAGTCTGAGCTAGGTGAGATATCAGCTCGTGGTAATTACTATCTGCCATTTGTACGACGGTTTTAGCTGTCATCCAGTTGTCGCCATCTAGGGGCGTAAATACAGGATTGTTATCCCCCGGAACTTGCTGGCAGCGAATTGCTATTGGCCGTAAATTTCGATCTTGATATTGTTCGGGCGGTACTGCAAATAATGCGATTGGAGCATACATATACTTTGGCAACCCACCAATATCGCTATTGACTAAACTATCGAGCTTGGAATAATCTGCTAGATAAAGTCGCCCGGATTGCAGTGCTGCTTCTAGATTATCTTCATGCAGAATCTCTCCGTACTGTTCGCTGGTAATTAACAGGCGCTCGTCTAGTTCTTGGATTTGATTGAGCATTACAGGGTTTGGCCCTGCTACTTGGCTGTAAGCAAAAACTGCATCTTGTTGGAAATTTCCTACAGTTGCCGGTCTGATTGTTAACGGATTAAGTAAGTTTTCGTAGTCTTCAAGAGTAGGATTGACAGTACCGCGTAAAAGGAACTCTGAAAAATCAGCTTCCTGGTTAATCAATTCTTCTCCCAAACATCTAGCAATTCCTTGAAGGTGCTTGTATAATTCTTTGTCAACTTCCTCAACTTCCTCAACTTCCTCGAATTGAGCGACTTCCTCAACTTCATCAACTCGGTCAACTTCATCGAGTTGCTCGCTTTTGAGATTTCGTGCAGATTTCACTTCTAAGTTTCCGCTGAGTTCAGCTTGTATTTCTCGATCTATTCGATCGAATACATTTTCAACTTCACTAAAATCCCCTGTCAAGGGAATGCTACTTTTAACCTTGGGGGATACTTTTCGCTCCAAGACTGATTCTAGTTTTAAAACAGCATTAGTTAATTCTGCTTGTCCCTGGGCTGCCCTTATTTCACGCTCGATTGACTCTAACGAATCAATTTCACTCTCGTTTGACAGCGAGTTTTTGAGAAGATTAGCCGACTTTTCAGCCTCGTTCAAAATACTCAGCGTACTCAACACTAAACTCACCCATTTCAGGCTGGGAAGTTCATCGGCTTTAGGCAGTCTAGGCAGGTTGCCGATCGGACTAAGTGGCACCTCAGTCATAGCTAGAGGAGCTAAAACTGTATAGTCATATTCGTATTTACCAGATACAATCAACCTGCGAGCCAAAGGAACCGTTGCTAAAAAAGTGACGAAACGGTACAGCGTTTGAATGATTTCTTGCCTGGAAAAAGACATATTTTGCTCCAAAAAAAATATTACTAGATTGGGTGAATCGAGAAGTTACTAGATTGGGTGAATCGAGATTAGATTCTTCAGTATTGGTTGGTAACAGTTTGACTCTTAATTTTGTATTAGTTGCATCAGTTGATATAGCAATCCTAAATCATTTGTGAATTTCTTACTCCCTCCTTTTGCTAAGGAGAGGGTTGGGGTGCCGGAAAAAATTTACGACTCCTGCAAGGATTGCTACAGATTTTTAGCTGCTTGCGACTGCTACCAATCAAGAACTGGCAAGTTGTCGGCTCGGGATTAAAGTTGAAAGCCCAAAAATCCACTGTTTAACGAACTCAGCTAATATAGCATACCTGCTGAGCAACATCAGAATTCTCCTCACAGACCACCATCAGCAAGCCCGCAGGTGAAAGAAAGTCGATCGCGAGCGTTGTGGATTGATGCTTCGTTGCAAGACGGCTTGCGCCAGAGAGCAATAGCGCCAGCAAAGGCTGGAAGCTAGTTCTCATCCTAGTTCTGTGCTTGAAGCCGTATAAATTAATACACCAAATAAATAAGAAAAAAGATGACTGCAAGCCGGAAACAAAAGTTAACAAAACTTTTTAGCTAAAAAGTTTTTTTAGGCGCAAATTCAAGTAATCTATCTTTTGAGGCGAACAACCAGTCAAATCTAACTATTTTTCCAGAAAACGGCTGATTTAATCCAAATCCTGGGTAATTAAAGCGAATCGGAAAAAACCGATGGCGATTTTCTTCCTTGTGTAGGGCCACCCACTCGACAAGCGGGTGGACTCAAAGCTTGAGACGGCCAAATATTTCTGATATTTTCCCTCTACAACTTATAACTGGCTTCAGTTCTTGCCGCTCCTGCACGGCTCCCCCAAACCTATTTACTTCATACCCAAAAATGGCAATTGAGGATCTTTTCGCCAAGTACAAAAAGCCCAACATCGTTATTATCATTACCGACCAACAGCGCGCCTTGCAGCACTATCCGCGGGACTTCATCTACAGGCTCCCCGCACTGAAGCAGTTGATGAGCAACGGTTTGAGTTTCGATCGGGCATTCACCGCCGCTTCTGCCTGCGCCCCCAGTCGCGCAACTTTCTTGACCAGCCAGTATCCGGCAAAGCACAAAACAACGGATACTGGTCAGCTACAGCCGAAGGAGCCTCTGAACACACAGTTGCCCAACCTCGCCCATGTCCTAGGGAAGGCTGGCTACAAAACACGTGCTTGGCTCGGCAAATGGCACCTTGGAGAAATTGATACTAGCCCCATCGAGGCTGGATTCACGGAATGGGATGACCCGGACGCAGGCATCACAATCAGCGATTACAACACCCTAGGTGGTGGCGAGGCAGATAACGACAGTCGTTACCTCGCAGATATGCTGAAGTTCGTCGAACGACAGGACGAGAAGGCTGAAGATCCGTTTTGCCTGGTTGCGTCCTTTGTCAATCCTCACGACGGGTTCGTAGCGTTCAGAGGGCTGGGTGGCTCTGGATATGCAAGCAGTACCCTCACTGAGGCGATCGTGGAGCTGCCACGTAACTACAGGCAGCATCTGAACGAACACCTCTTGGATAACTTACACTCAGAGCCTCGCGCCCACGCCTCAGCGAGCTGGTGGACTTTCGCTCGACCTGGCTCTAAGATGCCTCCCAAGCACAGACCGCAGGATTATGTCAACTTCTACGCCTATCTCCAGATTTTGGTCGATCGACAAATCGAGCAACTCCTGGACGGTCTGGCGAAGCAGAATCTGATCGACAATACCCTGATTATCCGCTTCGCTGACCACGGTGAAATGGCTATGAGCCACGGTTTAGTTGAGAAATTCTTTAACGCTTACGAAGAAAGCATTCGCATACCCTTCGTGTTCTCCAATCCTGTAGCCTGGCCTACAGCGCAGACTACCCAATCCCTTGCCAGCAGCGTCGATTTGACTCCGACCATCGCCTCGTTGCTTGGTGTCGAGTGGCACAAACCGGAGGAAGCGATTCCAGCAACAGCCAACCCGACGATTTTTTACGGGCAAGATTTGTCGCCAATTCTCAACAATCCGACTTCCACTGTCCAGGAATCCATCCACTTTACATACGACGATAATCCAGCGGTTATACCTCCTCCAGAAGATAAACCGAAGCAGAGGATTTTGCACCCCAGTATCGTCCGAACGATTCGGACTTCCAAGTGGAAATATTCGGTCTACTTCAACGAACAAGACGAGGCGAAGGCTGAGGGTGCCGAAGGGGATTGGGAACTCTACGACCTAGAAGTAGATCCTTACGAGGACAAGAACCTAGCTGGTAATGGCGATCCCGAGATTAACAAGCAGCAGTGGGAATTGGAGCGGCAATTGCAAGAGGCTATGAATCGCCTGGGAACTATGCCGACTGCCTTCAAATGGCCTCCCCAGAAGACCTCATTTAGCCGAGGCGCACCCGCCACCAAACCCACCGATATCTAGAGCGCGAGCGCCGAAGTAAGGAGTCCCGCCAAACTAGGGAGAGGATGGTGTTTTCCCTCCTTTCTCTGATTTGGGCAATATTCGATCGATCAATTAGAAAAACTCAATTACCAGTTGGTTAACCTATGGAAGCAGTTTGGGATACGTTAAAGAATATCAATTACTCTGGCATACCGATTGCTAGAATCGCTATTGTGCTCGTTGTTCTAACCTTGACACAGACGTTAAGGCGATTTTTCGTAGCAGTCATTGTTAAAACTATTGAGAGTTTTACTAGCAAAACTAAAACAACACTTGATGATGAGTTGATTACAATTATCAAGCCTGCTTTAAGTTGGCTGATTCTGATAGGTGGATTTTGGCTGAGTAAAGAAATTCTGGCAGATAACTTAGGTTCTCAACTAAATCAAACAATCGGTAGCCTGCTCAACTATACAGTTATTTTCATAGTTGCCTATGTTATTTACCGATGCTCTTCTATTTTCGGTCAGATTATAGCCAACTTAGTGCTGCACACCGAAACAGAGCTCGATGAATTGCTCAGACCTTTAATGCCCAAGATTTTTCAATCAGCAGCAATTATTGTCTTTATCATCAAGATCAGCGAGGCATTTTTAGGACAATCTGCTGCTGCATTGGTGGGGCTATTGGGCGGTGCCGGTATCACTTTTGGTTTGCTGCTGAAAGATATTGTTTACGATTGGTTCTGCACCCTGATTATTTACTCCGACAATCTCTACCGAGAAGGTGACTGGGTGGGGATATCCGGGGTCGATGGTTTCGTGCAGATACTCAATATTGGATTCAGAACTACAACTCTACATATAACTAAGTGGGGTTCTATCATCAAAATGCCCAATTCCAAAATGATTTCTGGAATTGTCGAAAACTGGTCGCAAAATCCGGGTAAAGAATTAAAATGGGGCTTAGTCTTAACTCTCAAAATAGACGGCATTTCGGCGGGGCAAACGGCGCGGATTTGTGAAAAGCTTGAAGAATTGCCGAAGTACATTCAAGGCTTGTCTCCGTCGTGTACGGTGCGGTTCAAACAAATTGACAAAAATGCCCGGGTTATTGAAATTATGGCAGTTGTCAATGACGATAATTTCTACTTTGATGCTGAGAAAAACTTAAATCTAGCTATACTAGAATTACTCGAAAAAGAAGGAATAGATTTCCTACACGTGGAACTAAGAACGGAACCTGAAAAATACAAAAAGAGCCTGCAAGCAACCAACAATTGAGCATTCATGTTGGCTCGAAGTCAATTTAGAGTAACTGCTTGCTCGCATCGTGCGATAGCGGTTGAAAATCGGGTGAAGTACAGTTACAGTCCTAGCAGACATCTGTACTTGACTCCACTC
Source organism: Microcoleus sp. PH2017_28_MFU_U_A (assembly GCF_020738035.1). Lineage (NCBI taxonomy): Bacteria > Bacillati > Cyanobacteriota > Cyanophyceae > Oscillatoriales > Microcoleaceae > Microcoleus > Microcoleus sp. PH2017_28_MFU_U_A. Next base: position 19,431 of record NZ_JAEQCX010000100.1, on the reverse strand, counting down.
ATTAATGCTAAATTGCCTGCTTTTCTCTCGATAATTCAACCTCAAATATATCGGTCATCCAAGCATTTGAGGGAAAAATATCCCGCTCCGTTTAATAACAACGGGGATTCCTGCTAAATTTACCGCACTCGCACTCTCGGAAAGCCAAATGTCAACCGCCTCTTTAACAACTCTAATAACTATTCTGGATTGCCATTCTACTCTAAAAAATGATGGCGAAGATGTCATTCAAGGATTGACCAAAAGCCCAAAAACTTTACCCGCTAAATATTTTTACGACAGTCGCGGTTCTCAACTTTTTGAACAAATTTGCGAATTGCCCGAATATTATCCAACTCGCACAGAAGCCTCGATTTTGCGCCAATATGCTGGTGAAATCGCACGGATAACAGGTGATTGCGAACTCGTAGAATTAGGCAGTGGCAGTTCCACAAAAACTCGCCTTTTGCTAAATGCTTATCAATCTCGAAATTACTCCTGTAAGTACGTGCCTGTTGATGTAAGCGCCAGCATTCTCAAAGAGAGCGCCCTTCAATTGCAAGTAGAATATCCGGCTTTGCACGTTCAAGGGTTGATAGGAACTTACGAACAAGCCCTCGCTCAATTAACGCCTGCATCTTTGCCTGCGCGGATGATTTTCTTCTTGGGCAGTTCTCTGGGTAATTTCACGCCGCAGGAATGCGATGTTTTATTGAACCAAATTAAAGATGTACTCGCTCCGGGAGATTACTTTTTACTCGGCATTGACTTGCAAAAATCCCAGCAAATTTTAGAAGCAGCTTATAACGATTCTCAAGGTATAACTGCCGCTTTTAATTTAAATATGCTCGACCATTTAAACTGGCGTTTTCAGGGTGATTTTGATACTAATTTATTCACCCATCAAGCTATTTACAATCAACAAGAGAACCAAATTGAAATGTACTTGCATTGCCAAACAAGTCATGTAGTGAATTTAGAAAAGCTTGGATTGAATGTTACCTGGAAAACTGGCGAAAGTATCCTTACGGAAATTTCTCGTAAATTTGATTTAGACACTGTGGAAAAAGAACTAGACTCCAAAGGACTGAAAACCATAAAAAGCTTTACAGATCCCCAAAAGTGGTTTGGTTTAATTCTGTGTCAAGCCACTAAATGAATCACCCCGAGCCTTCGGTATTGTTTGGTTCCCAACTCTCCAAACAATACAAATTAATCTAGAAAATACGCAACCGCAGACGGCAGCACGTACTAGAACTATATTTAAAAATGTGCGTTCTCAATCGCGAGGTAGATGATGTGCTTTTCTTGTTTCAAGACTTGCTGTCAAAGTATTTGGATCGAGAAAGCGATCGGTACAAATTTCCCCAAAACGGTTGATTTGTAGTAAGCTTTAACACACCGACTTCTCAGAGCTTGAATAACCGCATTTTTTAGTAGGTTTCGGGTATAGTACGAGCCGCACTTTCGCTTGTCAAGAGTGCGTAACTCTGGTCTGATTCAAGTTAATTATTTCCTCGCCTCTATTGCTATAAAAGTAATATTTGGTGTATACTTATTTAAGCGGTTACAGCAGTGGGAGAACCAACAAAACTCTGTAACAGCCAATACCTTCTATGGAGCTATCTGAATCATGTGTACGAGAATTCTATACGTTGATGGAAAATCATTAAAATCGGCAACTGCAGCTGGTAACGTTGTGACCGGTCGCAACATGGACTGGGCAGCCCCGCTTGAAAGCGAGATTTGGGCATTTCCAGCAAATATGGAGCGCCAGGGGGGAACATACAATAATAATGGTGATAGTTCCTTTACGTGGACATCTAAGTACGGCAGCGTAATTACCTCCGCCTTAGACGCTTGCACTACCGACGGTATCAACACTCAGGGTTTGGTTGCCAATTTGCTGTTCCTGGTAGAATCGGACTACGAACGAGGGGACGGGGAAGAACAATTGCCAAAAATGTCAACTGCGGCATGGGCGCAGTACTTCCTCGATAGTTTTGCCACGGTCAAAGAGGCGGTTGTAGCGATGGAACCAGACAATTTGTTCGAGGTGGACGCGCCCGTCATACCGGACGGCAGCAATAAGAAAAGTACAGTTCACCTGTCAATTTCCGACGCAACTGGCGATTCCGCAATTTTCGAGTACGTAGGCGGCAAGCTACAAATCCACCACGGTAAAGATTATATCGTGATGACCAATTCTCCGACCTACGACAAACAACTGGCAATCAACGAATACTGGGAAAAAAAGGATGGCATGATCGTGCTGCCGGGCACTAACAACGCCTCCGATCGATTTGCCCGTTGCTCGTTTTACCTATCGGCAGTCCCGCGCGATCATATCAACGATGTACGCACAGCTATTGCAACCACCTTTAGCATAATTCGCAATGCCGCCGTGCCGATCGGGATCGCAGACCCCGAAAAGCCCAATCTTGCCTCCACACTTTGGAGCACCGTTTCCGACCACAAGAATCTGGTTTATTACTACGCAAACACCCGCAGTGCGAGTGTCTGTTGGATCGACCTCAAGGAATTAGACCTTGGCGAAGGCTCGGAAGTGCGGAAGATCGATATGCTCGAAGAAGTAAACCATCCTGAAGGGACGAAACTAATCGAAAAGTGGGAGTTGGGCGGCAACCTCACCGAAAAGTTTGTAGCGACCGTTCCGTTTGAATTCTTGCCTCACCCTTAAGTGTCAACGCTTCCGGGTCAGGTATAGCCTTTCTGGGATAGATGAGGTATGCCAGATTCTAGGTACATCAAGGTTTTCAACCTTTGATACCTCATCTTCGAGAGCGATCGCCGATCCAAAGCTTCTGCATCGGCTTTGGCTTGGCGATCGCCGTACCAGCAAGGGTCGAGGTTCAATTCCCGCCATCAATGTTCTTACAGGACGGCTTGAGAAAGTTCTTTTCCAGAGCAGCCGCAGGGAACATAATTCCAGGCTTCTTAGTAGGATGGTTCAGCGTATTGAATATCCGATCCCAAAATCCTTGAATGCCGTAGTTTCCCTTAAAGCGAGAGTGGTGGAGATCGTGAAAATCTGAGTCAATGAAAAATATTGACAGAGAGCTGTGACCTTCTAAATTGTAAGCATTGCCGATCGCAGTCCAGGCGCACAATTGAGTAATATCGTATCCGAATACAAAAACAGGCAAAACGTCTGCAACGGTGACGATAGCGTATTCAAGTAGGCTTTTATGACCGGCTACAAAACTGGATGAATCCAAGAATTCGTGATGTTTGAGATGTATTTCCTGCAAGAACTTTTTGTGAAAGAGCCTATGGGTAACATAAAAGCAGAAATCCGCCACCATTATTCTCGCGAAGAATCATCCAAAATTTAAGAGCCAGCTATTTCCCCGATGAACTTCGGGAGCTAGGTACAGAATAATCGCTGCTGCTACTAAACTTTTAATTTCTCCGACCAGAATTCCTTGAGCAGTAAATTCAGGGAACGGTTGTTCTTTCACTTTCTTGACTCGGACATTGAATCTTTGCCGCCAAGTCTCGTTGTTCTCAATAACTTTTTCAATAACAATACCGAGGCTGTAGAATGAAAGTGACCCTACCAGCCAGTACAGCAAAACCTCGGCGGTAAAGCCGAGATGGAATTTATTTGAGAGCCAATAAATTAACTGCTGGACTAGGGTACAAGCAACAGCTACTTTGATAAAAAACTCTATTTCAAAAAATAAATTAAATAGTTTGACTGTTAGTTTATCCTGAGAAATTACAGTTTTTTCAGGGCAATTATTGAGTAGGTTCGGGGCTGAGAACCTGGACTGAGCATTGTTTTGTTTTTCACGTTTAGTTATCTGGACACCAGGATAAATCCATCTAGTTTAGGAAGAACAATTAATCGCTAAAAGCCTTAATATACCGTTCCTAATAACTGACATTAAGGACAAAAACTTCTCACCAATAAATTCTTATTGAGAATGCTGTCATATCTAAATTCCACTTTAAGGAGAACTAGAGGTTTCAAATATTCTCTGGTAAGTAGATGCATTTACCCTGCGTTCGCACCTTGGTGATTGAATTTACCAATCACGAAGTCAAGCAATATAATATTGTCCATCTTTTAAAAAATCTCATGTTTGCTCCACTTCGTCAACCTGCTTTTTTCAATAATTTTAAGGTTGAGCAAGGGGGCTACGGGATTGTGTGGAATGAAGATATTGATTTGAGTGAGTATGAGCTTTGGAAAAATGGCATAACAGTAGCAGAAAGCGTAGGCGTAGCCCGTCGTAGACATCCCTCAGTTAAGCTGTAGGATGGCAACTGGGTTTTTCTATTATTCGTAAGTGCGATCGATCGGCTTCGCTGCGGCCGTTGGCAATCGCACTAAAAAATAGGATCGGCATTCTGTAAATAAAAGGCGATCGCACTTCTCCCTACAAAAAAGGCGATCGCCCTTCTCCCTACAAAAAAAGCGATCGCACTCCCTTACAAAAGGCGATCGCCCTGACAAATTACCATTCAGGATCGCACTCCCTAATTTCCATAAGAAAAGTGAGCGGACTTTCTGAATAAAGAAAAGCGCTGGCTCTCCCGTAAATAAATCAAACAAAAAGAGATCGCACTCAACGTGAGATTTCAGCATCAGTTTGCTTGCGGAGCCTTCTGACGTACCTTGCTAATACATTTCCTTACCGCCGAGGTAATATATCTCAATAGAAGTTGCTCCATGTGTAATTTGAGCTACAAGAGAGTCTACTTTCTTTCCATTGGACCAAGCTGCTACAGCAGCAGGCGCTAATGCGACAATCCCAAAACCAGGATCACTTGGGCGAACTAGATCATTGATCCAGTAACAAGTTCGTAAATAATTGACTTGGGCAGCATTTGGTAGTCCACCAGGAATCTGCAAATAACGATGAGGCGGTAGGTTATTTCGGTTTGCAAGGTTACTGCTGCCATTTCTAACTCGGTTGATCAGGTCCCTAGATGCAGCCGTCCAACCTGGAAATAATCCTCCATTTCCATTCGGGGTATTCTCCCTATGGGCAAGTTCAGACCACTTAGATCCTGAAAAATTTGCAATAAAGTTGTCTCTGTCATTAGGATCAATTCTCCAAAGCACAAATTGGCCAGCCATGTTTTTCCTCTAAAAGAATTCTTTGTGTGTATAGCCAAACCTCGTCCAAATCGCACTAATGTCGCCAAAAAGCTAATTGCACGTTTCCCTTTCAAAAGTTCTCAATGAGTTGAGTGGTTTTTCCTTCCCACACCTATTAGACCTTTCCCAACCCCAATTTGGGAATTTTTCGAGTTAGAGGCAAATTTTCTCCCCCAAAATTCACCCTCAACCCCCATAACCCTTCCGCCCCTTACCTTTCAACCCTTCAAAATCTTCTCAACCTCCCCACGAGCCGGATACAACAACTAAAGCGATCGCCCTTCTCCTCACAAAAAAGCGATCCCTCTCCTCTAAAAAAGGCGATCGCACTCCCGTAAATAAATCAAACAAAAAGCGATGTCTACGACGGGCTACGCCTAAGCATTACAAGATCCGTAATCGCAATAAAACGTAGGGTGGGCTAGCGACAGCGTAACCCACCCAATTCAATGATAATGATACGGATGGTGCGTTAACGAAGTGTAACGTACCCTACAAGCTCAGGCGATCGCACTGATAGCTTGTCGCCCCTCACCGTTGCCGTTCTTGATAAACGTGAGCTAGTCTCACAGCGATCGCACTTTTTGACCTGCTTAGTCTAAACTCCAAGTGATAAACAACTTTCCTTAATTCGGATGACTGAACAGAGGGCTAAATATTTATCGAACTTTTCACGAAAAAGTCGGTAGAATATTGGGAATTGGAAATGGGGAATTGGGGCGGCATCTAACTTTTGATGCTTTAGGTTGGGTTAAGCTATGGCAAAGCCCAACATCCAGTTAATAAGACAGTCCTGGACTGGGTGATAGGCTAAAAGCTATCGCTGTTGTTTACTCTTACTTTTTGAGTATTTAGCCTGCTTATCTTTTAAACGTTGGAATAATTGACTTACAGGAGATTCAAACTGTGTATTTCGTTTTTGTATAGACTCAATAAGTGGAATACCATCCTTGAGGTCTGGAAAATTGATGACATAATTGCCAAATTGAATACCCAATGGTCTTAAATGTCCACCTTTTAAATCCTCTTTAAAACCTTCAGGTGGTTTTTTGAAATCATTCTCAAACCACTGAGAAGTTGATAAAGCAAGTTTATCTCTTTGGAAAAGCTTTAACCCCAGGAGACCAAATAGATTACCGTTTTTGATTAAGGCATAGGTTTCCTCTGGGGTTGGATTGACATTTAAACCTAAGCCAATAAAGATACTTGCTAATGGTTTGGGGATAGCACTATCAAGACCTGTATTTACAGGAGCTAATAGTAAAGAGGGTTGATTCCTAATAAAGATGCTGCTAATTTCAATGTTCTCTTTCAAATCTTTGTAATTTGCTTCTTTTTTGATGTAATATTTAATTAATCGTTTAGCATCTTTACGTTTTAATTCTAGATCGTTAATCAGAATTAAGAGGTCTGTAAAAACACTCTCAATCTTCTTATCAATTTTTAGTTGAGAATCTCTTTTTTTTGCTGTTTCTCTAACTACGAATTCAATAAACTTCCTAAGTTCTTCAATACGATGAGAATAGCTAGGATCGCTAGGGTTGCCAATGGTAGGTAAGGCACTAAATGCTTCCAAAAGAGCAATATATTTACAGCCAATACTATGACCTATCCAAGAAAAGTTTTTGTCACTGAGATAGGGTTGATAGTCATAACCAGCAAATATTGCCCTTCTAACTATTTCTGGCATTATTTCATACTTTTCTCTAATTAAAAAGCCAGACTCAGCATAATGATTAAAAGTAAACTTAAATGGTAAAATAACAATCGTATAACCATCTTTAAATAAACGCTGAAGTAGAGACCGATAAAAAAGCATTGGCCAAAATGTGCCAAAGAAAGCACCGCCAACAAATTGAATTACTCCTTGAGGTTTGGGATGTAGAGCTACCCAACCATGAGAAACAGGTTGAAATTTCATAGTTAAACTTATACCGTTGATATCCTGTAAAAAAGCGATCGCATCCTAACTCAAGATATGCAGTTTTGCAGCCATAGTAGTCGCAAATTCCATAGAAGAAGGGGGATAAAGCCCCTTATTCTATGAAATTTGCTAGATGATAAATTGTTTTATCTCACACTTACCGAGTAAGTGCGATCGCTAGAAAAAACAAAGTTAGTAGCAGAATTAGGTCCAGATCCATCACTTGTTTGAAGAACTGATCCAGTTAAGTTGGGGATATTCATATTATCTGGACGATCCTGAGTGAAAGCAACGGAACCTTGGTTTGGATGGTACAAGCCAACAAAATCTCCTTTTAGGACTTCAATGGGAGCGGGAAGCTTAAATGAATTGTCTCCCACCACAGGAGTTTCTACCTTGCTTTTAGCGACTACAGACCAAGGAGCTTTATTTCCAAATGTGGCCATGCCTAACTCTAGTCTGTAAATAATTAGTTGTACAGGCGAGGTATTTTTTGCCCAAATACTCCATTCTCTTAACGATCCATCCAGATTGATTGGATTATTGGTATCAACTAAGTAGAAATCATTTTTATCATCCACTCTACCTCTCATTTCGACATCATTACCTCCTTGAATAGTCTTTCTTGCATTGACAAGATAGATAAACTCGCCACTCTTGGGTAAGTATGTAAATGGTTTTTGACGTGCTTGCTGTTGCAATGAAGGCGGAAGTAAATGGGAGATTTTTCGGAAATCGGTTTGAATCTTTTGACTAGCACCAGAAACTAGGAAACAATTGTTATCTGTTTTTAGGTTGCCGGATTCGTCATAGAAAAGTTTTGAAAATGCTTTGATGGTCAAATCATCCTTAGGAGAAACATAGACCAAGAATCCTTTGTTATCTAATTCACCAGCCCTTGTTTTTGCCTCTTCGACATTAAGAAAGAAATCAACTTCAGTGGTGTCAATTTTCAGAGGGCATAGAGAAGCAGGTAATCCAGCTACCACACTGTAGATTCTGTTGTCCCGAGGAGCTATAACGTCGAACCGTTCGTCAGTTCCAGAAGTTACAGGAATTGATGCTCGGAAATCAAACCCACCTTCTGTAAATGAGCCATTGGTTCCGTTTTGCGTCCGACCATTTTCGAGAATAGGTCGAAAAAATTTTTCAAACTCTCCTACTTTTTGAGGTAGACCAGAGATTTGATCATTGGGGATAGCTATAACATATCCCATGTTCTCATAGAATCTCACTCCAGCTTTCTGTTCATTTTCAGTGGCGTAAAAAGTGGTTATCCCACGAGATGCAGGCTGAGGAAGTTCTTGAGCTAAAGCAGGACTTACTCCACCTAGACACACAACAAAGCTAAGGATAGCAGCCAAAAAGGAAGTTAACTTTTTCATAAATTAGCCGTAATGTTCTCTGTTCTTGAAGTTATTTCATGGAAGTAGTTTTCCTTCCCACATCTTTTAGACGTTTCCCTACCCCAATTTGTGAATTTTTCGACTTACAGGCAAATTTTATCCCAAAAAATCCACCTTCAACCCCCAGAATCATTCCTCCCCTTACCTTTCATCCCCCGCAAAATCTTCTCAACTTCCCCACCAGCCGGATACAACAACTCCTGACTCAAAGCATTTCGATATGCCTGTATCGCTCCCAACGTCAAATGGTCAACTAAGGGATGAAAATTGAAGAGCGATCGCACTTGCAATACCGTATCGATCGCTCTCCCGATAAATACATCAAACAAAAAGCGCTCGCATTACAAGATCCGTAATCGCAATAAAACGTTGGGTGGGTTAAGCTGTCGCTAACCCACCCAATTTAATGATAATGATACCGATGGTCCGTTAATCAAGTGTAAACACTCAGATTTTGATAACCCGCATCTTGGGTTATTATGCAACATGAGTGTTACTCAACAAAGAATCTGCCGTGCCTACAGCAAGCTTGGTGCATATCACGGTAAATGGCAACGGATACCCCACAATCAATTTACTACCTTCATTCGCTGTATAGACTCTTTGATGATGGCGGATCTAAATATATCCACTTATTTGAGTTTTCATCCCACGTAGCTATTAGGTAAGAGGTGCCAACAACACGGGTTGTATCAATACCGTCATAGAACCCACTTGATTGGCAATTCCATATTCCACCACCTACAACGTAATACTTCATTGTAGCCGTAAACGGGCATGCATCTATCTTACCTTGAAAGTATGAGTATACAATACGGGTCATAGTCTTGGCTGGAGCAATCAAGGGAATGATTACAGTTTGCGTTGTCGTATTGTTCCACTTCTGTGTATAGCTACTTTCAGTGCTCACTTCCCATTTGGTCGTGATTTCGCCCTGTGCAACAAATGGGACTCCCCCGTTCACCTTATATTCTTGTCCAAATGTAAATCCTGCCTTGGTGGACCACTCTCCCCCTTTTTCTATAGAGACTGCCTGCGATACCGAACCACTGTCCGAATCCGTGTTTGAAGGGTTCGGTATCGTAATATCATAAGCAGACTTGTTCTGTGGTAAGGGGACCTTGGTAAGATCGTACTGAAATGCAGTTAGGACGCTATTATTCACCTTGTCAAGCATTAAGAATCCTAAGCTATCTAGGTCCGAACTAGCACTACCGATGACACCAAGGATGACTCCACCCCCTGCATTCATTTTGTATTCAGTCTTCAGCCCCCATTTTGTCATTTTTGGGAAAAATTCTCGATTTTTAGATGTCTTAATTCTGAATGCGCCACAACGAGTACCTTCACCATTTCCCCAGATGGACAATTCGGTAACAGTTTCACCATTGACATAGTCCAGGCTTATGGAGCCAGCGTGGCTACCTTCTGCTTTCCCTCGCATAACAACGCTATTGTCGGAAAACGTAATTCGGATTCCACGTAACGTCCATGTGTCAGCCCACGCTTCAAGTCCAGATACAGCAATGCTTTGATTATACTTTGCATCACTAAATTCAAAGCCACCTTGCCCACCAATCGTATAGTGAGTATACTGTCCGTTGTGTTTGGCTAAGATGTTTCCTTCGACTACCGCACGCGAACTAAATACATCTAACCTATGTTGTTTGCTTTCTGCTTGGATTTGCTCTTCAAGTTCCGGGTTGAAGATCTCCTCAATTGCTGCCTTAGCCATTTCTGGGGTTGGCTCTTCTGGAGGAATTGACTGAGTGTTCGACTGTGACATAATTGTATCTCCTTTGCATCCAAGTTTGATTTCAGTGGTTTTTTTCTTCCCACATCTATTAGACGTTTCCCACCCAAATTTCGGAATTTTTCGAGTTACAGGCAAATTTTCTCCCCCAAAATCCACCCTCAACCCCCACAACCCTTCCGCACCTTACCTTTCATCTGCCGCAAAATCTTCTCGACTTCCCCATCAGCCGGATACAACCCACATTCCGCACCCGAAACTATCCCTTGTGACAGTTTCGGGTGCAGAATGTGGGCTACAAGTTACTAGGGAAAAAGCTTTTGAAGATAGCTGAAATGACGTTAAATCGCAATAGTCTCTAAAAGCTACCCCACATTATTGAGTAGTTACGAAGAAGAGAGAGGAATTTCTTTTCTGTCATACAGTTTTGCTGTTGTCTCACCAGGTTGGATACCCATCCGTTGGATAATCAGCTTATCTGAAGTAATTTGAACATCGATAAATGCTCCCTCACGAGTTGCGCCAGCGACGAATGCGGGAATTTTAGAGGGTCCATTCGATGTGCCACTAGGACGATAAAATGGGTAATCCCAACTACCTCCGGGTGTAGGATGGAGGTGTCCTGAAAAAATTGCTACGACATTGTAAGGAGCAATTTTTTCCCAAAAGTCTTTTCTTTGTTGTTCTGTCCACCACACTTCACCAGATGTCGCTGTTGAAAATCCATCAAATCCATAATGCGAAATAAGCACTACTGGTCGTCCGGATGAACCAACTTTGGTTCGTAGATCGTCAGCGAGAAACGACAGGCTATTATTAGGATTCAGCTTCGGAAATTGGGGCGCTGGTTGATTGCCAGGAAAGAGATTAAGTTGGACAAAATGTACGTCATCCCAGTCCCATGAATAATGCTCATTCAACCAACCAGAAAGACGTGTCCCGCGCTTTCTTTCTTTGATATCCTTGATGACTCCTGCCGGATTTGAAGTGATACCTGTACTTTCTAGATCGTGGTTGCCCAGTCCATCGAACACAAAGCGTGCTTGTCCCTCAATGCTTTGTTGGTACCACTTAAACTCATCCATCGTTCTGGCATTTTGCGTTAAGTCGCCAGCAACTATGATGCCGCGAATATCATTGGTACTTTTCAGGCGACTTTTCATCTCCTGTAAAACCTTGTCTGCCACCTCCTTCTTGGGTTTATTTCCATTATCGTATTGCGGATCGGCAGTAGCCAAAAAGTGGATGTTTCGAGGATACAACCCGCCAGCAGCATAAGGGGTGTTTGCCGTGAGCGTGTGGTCAGGGTATCGACTGTGACCGAAGTAGTGGGTTTTACACTTCAAATCGTTTCTGTTTGCACCCGAATTCCTCACTTCTTCGATAGTTGCATACCCACCAGCCTGCAAGGGAAGAATACAGAGGAAATCCCTGTCGGTTTCAATCCAGACCTGTAACATCGCCTCCCGTCCACCTGACGGATTGCAGCCTTTATTTGACCAATTACATGCTCTGTTCTCCCCAGGCGGAATCTTTTGGACAAAATCGCCATCTGGTACCTTGGCTTGAACGGATACCGAGCTGTAGTTATAGATGTTAAACGCTCGGGCAGGTGATGAGGTAAATGCCAAACATCCAATGGCAATTAGCAGCGTTAATGCAATATTTCTGAATACTTTCACAGTTCTACTCGCTCTTACACGTATCTCGGCTTCTAAGTGAAATATTAACGCAGTGAAATCTTAACGGTGGAACTGCTGCTCTTGTTGTAAATAGTTATTTCATTTATTTCATTGCCGCCATTAATATGGTTAGCATATTCAACAACAGAGTTCCCAGGTATAATTAAGCTTTGGTAAATCTCTCCTTCAGCAATAAACATAACATTAGCAGGATCACTACCTAAATTTTCCACCCTAGCATTAAACGCACCACCAAACATTTGCAAAACGCAAGAACCGCTCGGAGGTATAGTGCATACCTGGTCTCGGCTAATAGGAGTTGTGGGCGAAGAAGTCGTAGCAGGAACTGGTGCAGAGACCGGTTGTGCACTTGCCGTATCGACGTAAAAGGTGAAAGCTGTGACTAGGACTAATGCCACTGCTAACATGGCTTGCATGAGTCGTTTCATTTTTTTTTCCTCGTACAATTTATTTCTTTGTTTTCAGGGGTTTTTCTCTTCCCACATCTATTAGACGTTTCCCAACCCCAATTTGTGAATTTTTCGAGTTACACTCAAATTTTCTCCCCCAAAATTCACCCTCAACCCCCCAAACCCTTCCTCCCCCTACCTTTCAACCGCCGCAAAGTCTTCTCCACTTCCCCACGATTCGGATACAACAACTGCTGACTCAAAGCACTTTCATAAGCCTGTATCGCCCCCAACCTATCCCCCAACCCCACCAAGGCTCTCCCCAGCCAGTAATCAGCCGAAGCCGGATTAAACTCCCTCAATTCCTGACATCCCTCACAAGCGGCTTTCCACGATCGCTTACTAGCCCCAACATCCCCCAGCACTCGGTAACTCTCCCCCAGCCAAACCGCAGCAGGTAATGATTGCAAATAACCCCCTGCTGGTAAAATATGCCATCCTTTCTCCAACGCCTCCACCGCTTCCCGATGTTTAAGAGCCAAAGCCAACACCCTTCCATGACAAAACCAAGCATCAGCTAACTGAGGCTGTAGTTGCGTCCCTTTTTCCGAAACCAGACACCCCCTTTCAACCTCTTTCAAGGATTCCACCAACACTCGCCCCGCAGTCGCCCAAACACTCCAGCGTTGAGGAAAACGCTCAAGCATTTCTTCCACTATGGAAGCAAGGGTTATGTTATTCCCCTCTTTTGTTTGGAGAGTACCCTCTACCCCCTTTTTTAAGGGGAAAGTTAGAGGAAGAGAGGTCATTTTCGCAACAGGCAAAATCTCACACAAACCCCGATAAATTTCATACTCATCGGGATACAGATGATAAGCTTTTAGCATCATTTCCGCCGCCCTCTGATATTCCCCCGTCTCAAACAAGCAGCGCCCATAGTAATACCAACCATGAGGATTATTCGGGTGTTGTGCGGTAAACTCTGCTAACACCTCCAAACCTTCCTTCCAATCTCCTCGAAAGATGTGATAATATGCCAGAGATTTGTGAGCCTCAGCCCCATGAGGATACTGTCGCAGAGCAGAGGTAATCATCTTTTTCGTCTCCTTCCCCTCCTTCCCAGATATCAATCTCATCGCGCAACGCTCATTCAACTGTCGCTGAAGTACCCGGAAATCATCGGTAGCTAAGACAATTAATTTATGCAACCGTCGCTGTGCTTCCTGAAGATTCCCCACCGCCATTAGCGCATCATAGCTATGAATTAAGGCGACAATATCATCAGGGTTAAGTGACAAAATCATCTCAAAGGCTCCTAAAGCCCCAACAGGATTCTCTCTCCCCATCTGCAATTGTCCCAAAACCAGCCAGTTAGCTACGTTATCTGGTTGTAGGTTAGCCGCAGTTTCCAACGCAGTGATGGCTTTTTTACTGTCACCTCGACAAATTGCGATCGCGCCGTTGATATATTGTCCTATCCCTTCATTGTCGCATAATGGTAAGGCACTCTGATAAACTGCGATCGCCTCAGCTTCCCTTCCCATTAGCTGCAAGAGTTTCCCCAATTTTAACAACACATCTATTAATTGAGGTTGCCGCTCAATGACTTGGCGATACTCCTCAACCGCCCGCTCCCAGTTACCAATTACTGACAGGAGATTAGCTAATTCCAAGCGTTTCTTCCAGCCCGAGGGATACTGCTCCACATACTGACTTAATGCGTTCAGCTTCTGCTCTTGTCTCGTTAGCTTTTTTTCTAAGACTAGATGAACATTCAACTCCACCCCAGAGCAGTGGGTGACTGGTACCAAGCAGGAAAAATTGTTTCCAGACATATTGCGCTTACTTGATAATTAAGAGAACAATCAAAGCGCCCCTTTTGTTGGGGGAATGGAGCTATTTTTTGGTAAATCGTGATTATTTCATCGGAGTGAAAACTTTCCATTCCGGGCTCTCCCTTTTTGTCCGGTGACTCGGAGGAATTTAACAGAGAATTGTCCAACCCTGACAAATACTTTGTCAAACGCTTTTGCAGAATTTTTCGCGCTTGTGAAATACGTTTGCGAAGGTTTTCGTAGGATACACCTAGCTTTTGTACTATTTCCAGATAGGATTTTTTCGCAATGAAGTGTAGGATAAAAGGTTCGCGCAGTTTGGGCGGCAAATCCTCAATAGCGCGTTGGATTATCATTGCTAATTCGCAGTGTAAAGCGACAGTTTCAGGACTATGGGAGAGAGAAACCAGTCCCTCTTCCCCTTTTTCAATTATTACTTCCAAACTCTCAACCCGATCGCCCAACCTCTTATTTTCTCGATGTATATCCATACAGAGGTTATAAGTCAGTCGGGTCAACCAAGCTTTAAAGTTAGTGATGACACCAGTAGAATCTTGACTCTTCTCAAAGGCTTTGAGCATCGCTCGACTGAGTACCTCTTCGGCATTAGTCGCGTTTCCGTCCATCCACTTCAAACAGCAACGGTAAAGATAATCTCGGTGCTGGTTCCATTGTTGCCAAAAATTTGTGCTTGTATCTGACGAGCGATCCGACTGCTTTGAAATGCTAGATAATTGAGAACCTAATTTCATTTCTAATGCCTAAACTCTGGCTGTAAGTTTCAAGTAATCTTGGAGGTTGTGGTTGACAGTCACACCGCGATCGTTCTATCAAAGCTGCTGAACACCAGGGTCTAGGAAAATACCCTACCTAAATATTAGTAATACTTACCCAAATTTTACACTCAAATTGACTGGTAAATAGGCGTGAGTCAACCGTATTGTGCAACCAAATGTAAAATCATACAAACTCTTGCTGTTGCTTTTTTTAATGAATTTTGCCTGCAAGCCATACCTGTAGAACCCATCCAATATGTAGTTTGCTAGTAACTCAAGTACGAATGCCGATGCGAATTGCATCTCCATCTTGGCATTTCGTACTTGATTTACCTGCTGCCAGCTACGGCTCTCTGCCCTGATTCAACAATCCGTACTCTGGATTGGTGAGAAATCAAGAAAAAGAACAAACCGCCCAGGCTTTTAATCCTAATGCGCGCGCATCTGTGAAGCGCTGGACTGCATTACATTTTCGACTCGGAAATCACCGGCATTATATTTTCGACTTGGAAATCACCGGGATTTTCGTTGATAACCTGGTTAACTGTATCGCGCAATATTTTTTCTAGCACGTCAATAAATGAACCAGTTGCAGTTTCTGTGACCCAGGGGTCCATCACTACAGAACGCAAAACGGTGATGGGCATGTCTGATGAGCCATCTACTTCCAACAAACGTTTTTTGTAGGTTTCGATGAATTCTATCCCGTAGGACTTTTCGTAGAAATCCGTCGTGCTCACAATCAGATCGTAATCAGAGATATCAGTCTCCGGTTTGATGCTCAGCTTCTCGTAAATTTTTTGGTTGAGTTTGTTTGCCTTCTCTAAATTGTTGTTGACTTTGCCCGATGGAGTCTTGAAGTTGAAAGCATAGACCAAGATATTTTGGTCGGGTCCAATTTCTTTCAGGAGGGCCATTGCGTCTGGGTTATTTTGGATCTCCTCATTAGTTTTGCCATCAATCAAATCCCCAACTTGTTGTTCGGTAACACCGTCTGGGAGAGCGGATAGAGGAACCACGATGAAACGATCTTCGGGCTTCTTCATGCACATTAGCCGCGCGTAAAGCTTATCGCAACTGTATAGAGCCTGACCCAAGAGCTTGCCGTAGCCGCTTTTTGTGGGTCGAATCACTCGATGACTCAAATATACTGAAGCACAAGCAGCCCCCGGTTTAGAAC
The DNA here is from genome assembly GCF_020738035.1 of Microcoleus sp. PH2017_28_MFU_U_A. Taxonomy (NCBI): domain Bacteria; kingdom Bacillati; phylum Cyanobacteriota; class Cyanophyceae; order Oscillatoriales; family Microcoleaceae; genus Microcoleus; species Microcoleus sp. PH2017_28_MFU_U_A. The sequence goes on along the minus strand of NZ_JAEQCX010000100.1, from coordinate 3,355 downwards.
CCTCTATACCGTAAATACCTGTTGTTGGTTCAGCATCGCCGTGAAATATATAAGGCGCAGCAAAGGTAACTAGAGAGCGCATGGCTGAATTGCGGTAGCAAAGTGCTCCTGCCGGATACGGGATGTAACCTGCTTTGTGAGGATCGACGGTGATAGAATCAGTCTCGCCGAGCGCTTCAAATTGGGTGGTTACGTAGGCACTTAACGGTGAAATTGGTGGGGGAGCGGAGCGAAAGAGTAGGGGTTCGATTTCAAAGTCATCGCGCAATATAGATGCAAAATAGCCTCCCCAAGCTGCATCAGCATGAACTGTAAATTCTAAACCTTGTTTGCGATATTCGTCCCGCAGATTGAGAATCTCCCGCAGCGGGTCAACTGCACCTTCTTCAGTGCTTCCCATCACCGCAACTACTGTGTACACCGGTCTTTTTTCTACCAAGCATTTATCGAGGTGAGCGCGCAGAACATCTATCTTCATTCGACCGTTCGCATCCACATCAACGTCTTGCATGTGAGACGCTCCCATGCCTAACAGTGCTGCTGCTTTGGGGAAAGAGTAGTGCTTGCTGCCCGGTACAAAAAACAAAGGTTCTGGCACATCGCTCAGGAAATTTTTGGCAAACTTTTGTATTCCCAAATCTTGCAGCGAATATTTTGAAACAGCATCTGAGAGGGCAGTCGGATAGATACCATACTCCGATTCTAGACGGGCGGGCAATCCTAGAATGTCATCGGCTTTGAGGTTGAGCAGTTGCCAAACGGTTAGTTCAATTAAAGGCTTCACCACCGAAATACCGCCGTCGTAAAAAGAAACCTCGATATTTTTTGCTTTTTCCAAGTCGTTGTCGTTGATTACAGCTTGTTGCAAAGCAATGGGATAGAACTTGAGATTTCTAGCTGACCATAGAGCCTCTATATTGGCAACTGTACCCCCACAAGTTATGTGTCCCCAGGGAGCAATCTCTTCCTCATTTTCCGGGATTTTGTATCCCAGCATGAGGCACAAATCGTTACCGACGATAATTTCCAGGTATGTCGTTGCTGTTGATGCTTCAAATGCTACGTTATTGGGGTTGTAGAGCATCGCCGCGAAGTAACCAACCACGCTCGGCATTGTCAAATCCCAGTTCATGTGCCCTTGATAGCGCATGCTGAAGAAAGGAACTGACTTTTTGAGAAACTCCAACAATGAGTGATAGCCCTCATTGAAATTCTCCATTGCCTGTAAATATTCTGGAGACTGCTTAATTTCCTCTGTAATGTGCTCGGGATCTTTTGGGTGATAATTGTTTCTCCACTCAGCCTGGTCGCGAATTGCTTCTACAATTAAAGTCTCCAGCACGTCAGCATTTTCTCCCTTTGGCCCCATAAACCAGGCTTCAAGGGAGCGCGTTCCTGACGTGCTGTCCAGTTTTGGAAGGTTGGAAGAACGGGAAAGTTCTTGCAGGTTGCGGCGGGCTTTTTCAAAGCCTTGACTTTGAGTGTCTCTTGGAGTATTCATCAAACAATAATTCCTGTGTTGTTAGGTTCGCGCCATAAATCATGCTGTTGTTTCTCTATTGGTACAGTACCGATAGAGAGTTTTGAACGAGAGCGGCTGTTAACACCAATAGTTGCGCTCATTCAAGCCTGTCACTGAGGCAAAATCTTTGCTAGTTGCATTTCATTTGGTTTTAATCGCATTTAGTCCCGACGGAAGTTTAACTTCAGTCGATACATTTTCCTGCGTGTCAATAGAGCCGCAAAAACCAAAGGTTCGGTAGTTTGCTCGGTCTGACTTGTTTTATCCGCTTGTACGGTATTAAAATACCTGTATAGCAGTATAAGTAATAAATTTTACGTTTGTCAAGTTAAAATTTCGCTGCGGATATCATATGTAGCCAATACAAATGATTTATGCAAGTTTTGCAGCAACTCTCATTTGCAGGAACCTTGGAATCGATTAGGTAAAGGCTCTTAACACTTCTGCGCTACCAACAGGCTTCAATTTTTATGTGCAACTGATATATTGCCTTTCGCGCGCCTGCACCATCTCGAATGCTGTTGAGGGGAGTAGCGCTTCGAGGCGGGTTTTGAGGTCTTAAATGTTACACGCGTACAAAAAGCTCGAAATTTTGACAGTGTATGTTTCCCAATTTTGTGGGCTTTCTGGTTTTTATAGCTCTCCATTGCCCTCACTTTCCTTCCACTTCCACCTGCAACTCATACACCTGCAAACTGGGATGTTCGGCAAGCAGCCGCCAGCAATATCCCTCAGCAGTTGGGGTGGGTCGCGTTCCTTGGCTATAGAGGAATATTGGCTCGTTTCTCATCAATGCGGTGAATATCTGCCGCTCCCTGTCTTTGCCATCATCCCAAATCAGGTGAGCTTTGCCGAAGTACCCAACACCCATCAAACTAGCGAACAACCATTCCATGAGAGCTAGCTGCTGTTCCTGAGTTAACGCGGGTTGACCGCAAGTATCGATTTCGGGTGGCTGGGATTTGGGTTTGAGGGAGGCGATGAGGGCGGTGGCGAGGTTGAGGTACTTTTTCATTTCTTAGTTGGCGTAGGTTTTCACCTGAATCGGTACGACAAGGGGTGTTTTGTTAGCGGCATCAATTCGATACGTTATTCCAGCCATTTCACTTCCCGAACGGCTGTCCCCAATACTGCCAACACTCTTTGTTAAAAGGAGATTTCCACTTGTAAATCAGCTCTGATTCCAATTGCAACCGCTGTTTGCGATTACCGGGCGCTCCGTACCAAAATGCAATACTTACAGCGACATTGAGGGAATAGCTGCGGTGCAATCCGATGTAATTTTCAATGTATTTATGACAATCGTGGCTCATCCACCGCTGTTTGGGAGTGCGTTGCGTTTCTCCGACGTACAGCAGCAGCGGGAGCGCGTTATCGATAACGAAGTAGAGGCAAGTGCGATCGCCCGAATCGGGTCGATCGCAAAATGAAAGGTTTTGATACTCCCCAGGGCTAAAGCCACGGGGATTCTTGAATGAATCGGAAAACTCTCAAAGGCGTTATCAAATCACCTCTATTCGCTCAAAACAACTACCCGTACAAAAGGTATTGCAATTGCGCTTACTTTAAATTGTGTTTGCTTGTCAGTATCCATCACATTTGCCAGATAGGTACGCAACACACATTCTGCCATTACTTGTCAGTTATACAGGCTTATTACATGAATGGTAGTGGTGGCTCACTGCGCCGGGATTTCTCCGATACTAGACAAGTTTCAACACGTAGATGGGTTTTTTATTAGAGAGTCGATGGCAGGGTGTCCCCCACCACCTCTCCTACAAAACCGTGCTTGCGACTTTCACCGCACACGGCTCCTGAGTGATGTAATCCTGG
>NZ_JAEQCX010000222.1:0-2734 GCF_020738035.1 Microcoleus sp. PH2017_28_MFU_U_A | reverse complement strand
ATTTGCCAGAAGATAACTCAATATGCTTTCGACAATCTTGGTGATTCCTTCTCCTTATTTTTCTCAAAAAAAGCTGGATATCCCAAATTCAAGAAAAAGAGCCATCATGATTCCTTCACGATAGACGCAGGTGGAAAACCAATCCCGGTAGGTGGTACGTCCATAAAGTTGCCCACCATCGGCTGGGTAAAAACCTACGAAGGATTGCCTCATACCACCTGCAAGTCAATCACGATATCTCGAACTGCCGACAGTTGGTTTATTGCTTTTGCCTACGAACAGGAGCATGAATCAACTGTAAAGCAACACGATGTCGTGGGTGTTGACCTAGGAGTTAAAGAGTTAGCAACACTTTCGACGGGAGTTGTTTTCCCTAACCCAAGGCATTACAAAACGCATCTCAGTAAATTGCGTAGGCTGTCAAAGGAGTTATCCCGAAAGCTTAAAGGCTCTAGCAATAGATTAAAGGCGAAACAAAGGTTAGCAAAACATCATGAAGCGGTAGCGAATCTCAGAAAAAATACTCTCCATCAAATTACTACTTACTTAGGCAAAAACCACGCAACGATAGTAGTAGAAAATTTGAATGTTTCGGGAATGCTAGCTAATCACAAACTAGCTCAAGTTATCGCTGACTGTGGATTCTATGAATTCAAACGTCAGCTAGAATACAAAGCTAAAAAGTTTGGCTGTGAAATAATCATTGCCGACCGCTGGTTCCCTTCGAGTAAAACCTGTTCAAACTGCGGACATATTCAAGATATGCCCCTAAAAGAAAGAACCTACGACTGTGAAAGTTGTGGTCATTCGATGGACAGGGATTTGAACGCAGCAATTAATTTATCGCGCTTGGCTAAAACGTGAAAGCTTACGGAGGGATAACCGCTCCCATGCTCCCGATGAAGTAAGAAGCAAATGTCTAGACTTGTCTAGGATTTGTATAGCAGAACGCCAGATGCTGAGATTGACGGTGAGATTTCCGAATTTAAGGAGTTGACAAAATCTACTAAAAACATCAGATACCGACTTCAAGAAGGAATCAGCAGGGCAAAGAATCAAGGTGCAGCAGCCGTTATTATTCACATCAACCGAGATAGTTATGAATTTTGGAAGATAAACGATGGCATCAGAAAAGCTTTTTATTCGGACGAAAGACAACTTATCCAGAATATTATATTAGTATTCAACAGCGAAGAAGTACAACAGATTACTAGGGAGGAATGGGAAAATGGAAGACGTTTTTAATGAATTTGAAGAAGTTATACAAACTGGCTTAAAAAATAATATGCCGCGAGAGGCGAAATTGATTACAGTTGGGCAAATTGTTTATGCAGTTACTCGTGATGAGCTGACAAATAAAGAAGGTTTGCAACTGGAAGAGATGTTGGGCGGTAGAGAACAATGGAAAGAGGCACTTGAATACAGCATTTTTGGCTATCCAGTAGATACAGCAATGCCATCTTTTGATAAACCTCTGGTGATTGCTGGCAAAACTTTTCATTCTCGCTTGATGACGGGGACGGGAAAATATCGCAGCATTGCCGAAATGCAGCAAAGTGTCAACGCTAGCCGATGCGAAATTGTGACTGTGGCTGTGCGGCGAGTGCAAACAAATGCTCCCGGTCATGAAGGATTGGCAGAGGCTCTTGATTGGACTAAAATTTGGATGCTGCCGAATACTGCCGGTTGTCAAACGGCGGATGAGGCGGTTAGAGTGGCTCGTTTGGGCAGGGAAATGGCGAAGCTTTTAGGGCAGGAAGATAATAATTTTGTTAAGTTAGAAGTGATTCCGGATGCTAAATATTTGCTGCCCGATCCGATCGGCACTTTGCACGCCGCAGAGCAATTAGTCAAAGAAGGTTTTGCCGTTTTGCCTTACATCAATGCCGATCCGCTGCTAGCAAAACGCCTAGAAGAAGTCGGTTGTGCGACTGTCATGCCTTTAGGTTCGCCCATCGGTTCGGGGCAAGGGATCAATAATGCTGCCAATATTCAAATCATTATTGACACGGTGAATATCCCTGTGGTGGTGGATGCAGGGATCGGCACTCCCAGCGAAGCGGCCCAAGCCATGGAAATGGGCGCTGATGCACTTTTGATTAATTCCGCGATCGCCAATGCTCAGAATTCTCCGGCAATGGCCAAAGCAATGGGAATGGCCGCAGAAGCGGGACGTTTAGCGTACTTAGCAGGAAGAATGCCGGTCAAAGATTACGCGATCGCCTCTTCCCCCGAAACAGGTACTGTCACATCAAAATAAATTCCCGAATTTTTCAGGCACTTCGATCGCGTTTTTTTGGTACAGTGATGGCAATCAAAAATATTGAGGATTGTTGCCAATGCCTTATACTACCGAAGAAGACGGACGCTTGAACAACTTTGCCAAAGAGCCGAAGATGTACGACGCCGTACCTCCCAACAAGAACCAGCAACGGAACTACATCATCCTGGGTGTTGCCGCCGCGCTGTTAGTAGCCGGTTTGGTGTTTGTGGCTGCTTCTGTGTAAAAACTGACCTGACACTCAAAGCTGCTTCAAATCGCTATTTTAAATAATCATTCAACAAACCATGTTTCCCAACCAATGGAAACATGGTTTTTGTGTTTCAATAAAAAGCAGGTATAGCCTTTCTCAAAAACCCACATTCCGCAGATATTCGATCGGATTTAATTTCAAAAGAATTCAGAATTCTCAAAACCTCAAATAATTGCTCTGCAATCATTTGAGGCTTTTTT